>JAYUHN010000123.1:0-2256 GCA_043766965.1 Ramlibacter sp.
GCACGACGCGGGCGCGTGAGCGCTGTTTCAGTTCGTCGGTTTCACCGGGCAGGGACAGAAAGGTTCCGCTCGATTGCTCGCCGGCGATGACCTCGGCGATCATTGCCGAGGGGACCGAACTTTCGACCAGATAGCGCGCTGAGAATTCGCCGCGGCGGCTTGCTTGTGACATCGAAAGTTGTGAGTTTTTTGTGCCTCGTCGGACGCCGGACTGACGCCGAACCTGCCGGTCTGGAATGCGCAAGATGGGAGCGTAGCGTAGCGATCCGGCCGGCTGATATCAAACGATATGATCTGGCCGACCTGTGAGAAAAACTCACAGAACGAGCGGGAATACCCGACCCGTCGTCTTCTCAGGAGCGCCGCAATGGCCTTGTCACGGCTGTCGTTGAATGCGTTGCGGGCCTTCGAGGCAACCGCGAGGCTGCGCAGTTTCAGTGCTGCGGCGCTCGAACTGTCGGTCACCCATGGTGCGGTGAGCCGTCACATCCGGCTGCTGGAAGACGGGCTGGGATCGCCCTTGCTCAAACGCAGCGCGCAGGGCACCGAACCGACCGCTGAGGGCGAGCGCCTGGCCGAAAGCCTGTCGCGGGCGTTCGACCTGATCCAGTCCAGCATCGAGCAGTTCAAGCCCGGCCCGCTGACCTTGTCGTGCTCGGAGTCGATCATGATGTATTGGCTGATCCCGCGGCTGGCGCGCTTCCAGGAAGCGAACCCCGCGCTGGAGTTGCGCTTCAACATGAGCTTCGGCTCGGTGGATTTCACGCGCGACAACATCAGCGTGGCGATCCGGCTGTCGACCATCGACGCGCCGAAGGAAGCGATCCGCACCGATGTCGTCACCGAATGGATCGGCCCGGTGTGTTCCGCCGAGTACCTGCGGACCGTGGGGCTGCGGACGGCCACCGATCTGGCCCGCGCGCGGCTGATGGTCTCGCGAACCCGCCCCCATGCCTGGACCGACTGGAGCCGGAGTTGTGGGCAAGAGCTCGGCGACTTGCCGATCGACCACGCCTTCGATCACTTCTACCTGTTGATCCAGGCGGCCAAGTGCGGCCTCGGGCTGGCCAACGTGCCCCGGATGCTGGTGCGCGACGACCTGATCAGCGGAGCGCTGGTCGCGCCGTTGGGCTTTTCGGCCGGGCCCAACAAGCTGGCGCTGTGGGTCGCGCCCGCTTTGAGCCGCCGACCCGACACCGTCAAGCTGGTGGACTGGTTGACCGACGAACTGCGCCAGGACCTGCACCCGGCACACGCCTGATTCAGGCGCTGCGCAGCAGGGCCGTGGCGGTCAGCGGCTGGCGCGCAGGGGCCGGAAGAACTCGCGAATTTCGTGCGCCAGCGCTGCGGGCTGCTCCATCGCGGCGAAGTGGCCGCCCTTGGGTTGCGTCGTCCAGCGCCGGATGTCGCTGTACATGCGCGCGGCGACCGAGCGCGGCGGCCGCAGGATCTCGCGCGGGAACTCGGTATAGCCCATCGGCACATCCACCGTCGCCCCCGGCGGCACCGGCCAGGGGCGGTGGAGCCGGGCGTGGTAGGGCCAAAACGACGAACCGATGGCCCCGGTGGCCCAGTAAAGCGTGATGTTGGCCAGCATGTCGTCACGCGAAACCGCGTTGGCCGGGTCGCCATCGCAGTCGGTCCAGCTGCGAAACTTTTCAACGATCCAGGCCGCCAGGCCAGCCGGTGAATCGGTCAGGCCGAAGGCCAGCGTCTGCGGCCGGGTGCCCTGAATCCACTGGTAGCCGGTCTCGTCATTCAGGAAGTGATTCAACTCACCGAGGAATCGGCTTTCCTCGTCGGTCGGGTTCAGCAACAAGCTGGGATCGCGCCGCACCGCCAGCAGGTTGAGGTGGATGCCGACCAGGCGTTCGGCATAGCGGTAGCCCAGCCTGGAGGTGATGAACGAGCCCCAGTCGCCGCCCTGGGCACCGAAGCGCCCATAGCCCAGCACGTCGGTCATCAGGGCGGCGAAGACATCGGCGATTTCTTCGATGCCGAAACGCGGCTGCCCGGGTTGAAACGACAGTGTGTAGCCCGGCAGCGACGGCGCGACCACGGTGAACGCGTCAGCCGGATCAGCGCCAAAACGTGCCGGGTCGGTCAGCATCGGCAGCAGGCGGCGAAACTCGAACACCGAGCCGGGCCAGCCGTGTGACAACAACAGCGGCAGCGGATCCGGGCCTTGGCCTTGTTCGTGGATGAAGTGCACATCGATGCCGGCCAGCGGCACCGTGAATTGCTGAAAGCAGTTCA
>JAYUHN010000124.1:0-2246 GCA_043766965.1 Ramlibacter sp.
CGCCCGCCGTGGACAAGTCACCTGCCCACAGGTCAAGCCTGTGGACAGCCCCTGCGGGGTCCGTGACTTGACCACCGCTCCCCGATCACGACTTCAAGCCAGGCTCGCTTCGCTCGCCGGCAAACCCTCTGAGGAGACCAACGACAGCATCATCAACCTCAACAACTGACACCAAAACTTCCCCGCCTCCCACCGGCCAAGATAGTTGTCGCCGGGCGGCCAAGATAGTTGACGCCGGCCAAGCCAGTCTCCTACTGGCAGCCGCGCTCGTCGCACAGTTGGAAGGCAGCGGGCACAGTGGGCTGCCGCTGGCGGAACTGGCGTCGGACCCCGGCTCGCTCCTGGGCTGGCCGCCCGAGGGCACCGAAGCACTTCGTCAAGCCCTCGCCGACTGGCCCGATTTTGCGATGGACAGCGGCACGGGTCAGCGCAAGGTTTGGCAGTCGCGTCCGGTCCTGGAGATCGACCCGGCGAACGACTCGGGTGCATCGCCGCTGGTCCTGAGTCGAGGCTTGCTCTACCTGCGCAGGTACTGGCGATACGAATCGCGCGTGGCCGCACAGATCCACGCCAGGACCTTGGAGCGAACCGAGCCTGCAACGGTCACGCGAGACGTGGAGGCTGCGGCAGCGTGTGAACTGCTCGATCGCTTGTTCGGGCCGACCGACTCATCCGGCGACACAGACTGGCAGAAGGTGGCGTGTGCACTGGCCCTGCGTGGTCGCCTAACGATCATCACGGGCGGCCCTGGCACGGGCAAGACGTACACGGCCGCGCGGCTGCTCGTGCTGTTGCAAGCATTGCACGCAGGGCCGCACCCCTTGCGCGTCGCTCTGGCCGCCCCCACCGGCAAGGCCGCAGCGCGTTTGCGGCAGGCCATCCAAATGGCGCTGCATGGCTTGCGCGAGCAGGTCGGCGCGTCGGTGGCCATCGGCGCCTGGGCAGACCATCTCGATTCAGCCCGCACCCTGCACTCGCTGCTCGGCACCCAGCTCGGCACGCGACGATTCAGGCACGACGCGGCCAATCCGTTGGAGGTCGACGTGCTCTTCGTCGACGAGGCCTCCATGGTGCATCTGGAGATGATGGCGCAGCTGCTGGAAGCCTTGCCCGCTGGAGCGCGCGTCATCCTGCTGGGCGACAAGGATCAGCTCGCTTCGGTGGAGGCGGGCGCTGTCATGGGCGACTTGTGCCAGGGTGCTGCCGAGGGAGGCGATGCGGGGGGATATCGGTCCGACACGGCTGAGTGGATAAGCAAGATAACGGGGCAGGCTGTGCCGACTTCATCGTTGGGCCCGGGCCCAACATTGGCACAGCAAACGGTCGTGCTGCGCAAGAGCCACCGCTTCGACGGGCCCATCGGGCAGCTGGCCATTGCGATCAATCGAGGGCATGCATCGGCAGCCACCCTGATGCTGCGGTCCAGCCAGGACGGACCGGTCTCGATGCTTGTCGCAGCCACCGCCAGCGCGATGCTGCCCCTGGCTGTTCAGGGGCGCGCAGGCGCGCCGGGTGGCTACCGGGCCTACCTTGATCTCCTGCCCCAACGCCCGGCCGACCCCAGCGCGTTTGCTGCGTGGGCAAAGACGCTGCTGCGCAAGTTCGACAGCTTCCGCGTGCTGAGCGCGGTGCGCGAAGGACCTTGGGGTGTAGCAGGTCTGAACGCCGCTATCGAGCGTGCGCTTTCGGAAGCCGGCCTGCTGTCGCGGCGTGCCGAGTGGTACGAAGGCCGTCCTGTGATCGTGACCCGAAACGACGCGGCGCTGGGCGTGTTCAACGGTGATGTCGGTGTCGTGCTGCGCTCTCCAACCGCCGATGCCGCGTTGCGCTGTTACTTCCTCGATGGGGATGACCTGCGGTCCATATCGGTGGGTCGCCTGGCTGATGTCGAAACGGCCTTTGCGATGACCGTGCACAAGAGCCAGGGTTCGGAGTTCGAGCATGTCCTACTCGTGCTGCCCGATGAGGATGTGCCGGTGCTGACGCGCGAGTTGGTCTACACCGGGATCACGCGCGCAAGCCGAGCATTCACGTTGATCTGCAAGCAACTCGGGCAACTGGAAATCGCTACTGCCCGGCTTACGCGAAGGGTGAGTGGCCTTCGATCCATGCTCTGACTCCCGATCCGATCACCTCTCTACCCTCCCTCGCACCAAATTACATGCCCATACTTACAAACGACGCCGCAAAAGACATCGTGCACAAGCGCGAAGATACGTTGATCCAAGGTGATCACAGCTCGAAGG
>JAYUHN010000125.1:0-2244 GCA_043766965.1 Ramlibacter sp.
GCGTTCAACAAATTCCAGCAGGCGCAGGGCGAGCTCTCGGGTGCCTTGTCGCGTTTGATGGTGCTGACCGAGAATTACCCCAACCTCAAGGCCAACCAGGCGTTTCGCGACCTGCAGGCGCAACTCGAAGGCACCGAGAACCGCATCACGGTGGCGCGCAACCGCTACATCAAGTCGGTGCAGGAGTACAACGTGACGGTGCGTTCTTTCCCGTCCAATCTGACGGCGATGGTGTTCGGCTACAAAGACAAGCCCAACTTCACGGTGGAAAACGAGAAGGCGATTTCGGTCGCGCCCAAGGTGGAGTTTGACGCGCCTGCCGCGAAGGCCGCCCCGGCCGCGCCTGCTGCACCTGCCGGAGCCGGCGCACCGAAGTGACCATGCCGCCGTTTGCAATGCGGTTTGCCCTGCGTGCCGCAAGGCGCGCGCTGTTCGCGCTGGCGCTGTGCTGGTCCGCTGCATTTGTTCCGGCGGCGCTGGCGCAGTTGCCGGTGCCGGCCCTGAGCGGGCAGGTGGTCGATCAGACCGGCACGCTCAAGCCGGAGCAGAAGGCGGCGCTGGAGCAAACCCTGCAGGCGTTCGAAGCGCGCAAGGGCAGCCAGCTTGCGGTGTTGATCGTGCCCACCACCGCGCCCGAAGCCATCGAGCAATTTTCCCTGCGCGTGGTCGAACAATGGAAACTGGGCCGCAAGAAAGTTGACGACGGCGCGCTGCTGCTGATCGCCAAGGATGATCGCGCCCTGCGCATCGAAGTCGGCTACGGCCTCGAAGGCGCGCTCAATGATGCGACAGCCAAACGCATCGTCAGCGAGACCATCACACCGCGCTTCAAGCAGCAGGATTTCTACGGCGGCATCACGGCCGGGGTCGAGCAGATCATCCGCGTCGTTGACGGTGAGCCCTTGCCCGCGCCCAGCGCCCGGTCGAGCCAGGGCATCGGCAGCATTGGCGATGTTCAGCAATACGCACCCATGCTGTTCATTCTCGCCCTCGCCGTGGGCGGTGTGTTGCGCGCAACGCTGGGCAAAGTGCCTGGCTCGTTGGTCACGGGCGGTGTGGTTGCCGTGATCGCTTGGTTCGTCGTCGGCGCCATCTCGATGGCGTTGGTCGCCGGCGTGGTCGCGTTGTTCGTCACCTTGCTCGGCGGCGGCATGCTCGGACGCGGCCTGGGCGGCTACTACGGCGGCGGCGGCCGGGGTGGCGGTGGTCATGGCGGTGGCTTCAGCGGCGGCGGTGGCGGCTTCGGTGGCGGCGGCGCGTCAGGAAGGTGGTAGCCATGAAGATCCAACGCATCCTGAAGCACTTGATGGTGACTGACGGACAGGTGAGTCGGACCTTTGGTCGCAGCACCTTGAACAAGATCGAGGCAGCCATCAAGGCCAGTGAGGCCGAGCACGTCGGCGAGATCCGATTCGCGGTCGAGGGTGGACTGGACGGCGCGCCCTTGTTCAAGGGGCAGTCGGCCCGCGAGCGTGCCATCGAGCTCTTCTCGCAACTGCGCGTCTGGGACACCCAGCACAACACGGGCGTGCTGATCTACCTGCTGCTCGCAGACCGTGCCGTGGAGATCGTTGCCGACCGGGGCATCCACGCCAAGGTGGATGCGCAGGAGTGGAGCAAGGTCTGCCGCGAGATGGAAGCCGCCTTCAGGCAATCGAATTTCGAAGGCGGGGTGGTGAGTGGCGTGCAGGCCGTGACGCGGCATCTAAAGCAGCACTTTCCTTCCGACAGCCACGACAGGAATGAACTGCCGGACAAGCCGGTGGTGCTGTAAGGCATCGACCCAAGAACCGGGTGATGGTCGCCGATCAACAACTCAGTCAACTTTGCCAACCAGGAACACATCATGGAACACACCGCAACTCAGCAGAACGCCGTGGTCGCCGTCTTCGCGCGCCATCAGGATGCCGAAGAGGCCGTCCGAAAGCTCGCCAGCGGCGGCTTCGACATGACGCACTACAGCATCGTCGGACAGGGCTTCCATTCCGAGGAAAAAGTGGTCGGCTTCTACAACATGGGCGACCGGATCAAGTTCTGGGGCAAGAACGGCGCCTTCTGGGGCGGCCTGTGGAGCCTGTTCTTCGGCGGCATCTTCCTGACCATCCCCATGGTCGGGCCGGTCATGGTGCTCGGCCACCTGGCTGCGATGGTCGTTGCCGCCGTCGAAGGGGCGATCCTGTTCGGGGGCCTGAGCGCGCTCGGCGCCGCGCTCTTCAGCATCGGCATTCCGAAGGACAGCGTGAT
>JAYUHN010000126.1:0-6031 GCA_043766965.1 Ramlibacter sp.
TGGGGCGGCCCGGCGGCTCATATCAGCGCTCCATGGTGCGGCGTCGGCCGGTCGCGGCCGGCGGGGCCCGCGGGAGCCATCGTGAGCAGGAACTTCTGCATGTCCCACGCGCCGGTCGGACAGCGTTCGGCGCAAAGGCCGCAGTGCAGGCAGACGTCCTCGTCCTTGACCATGATGCGGCCGGTCTTGAGCCCGCCCGAGACATAGAGGTCCTGCGCGAGATTCAGGGCCGGCGCTTTCAGCCTGGTCCTGAGGTCGGCCTCATCGCCGTTCTCGGTGAAGGTGATGCAGTCCATCGGGCAAATGTCGACGCAGGCGTCGCATTCGATACACAAGGGCTCGGCGAACACGGTCTGCACGTCGCAGTTGAGGCAGCGTCCCGCCTCTTTCACGGCCGTCGCGACGTCGAAGCCGAGTTCGACTTCGACCTTGATGTTCGCCAGAGCCTTCTGCGCGTTGGCCCATGGCACCTTGTAGCGCGTGTCGTTCACCGTGTCGTTGTCGTAGCTCCACTCATGGATGCCCATCTTCTGCGACAACAGGTTCGTCAGCGGATCGGGGCGGATCCGGACATCCTGTGCATGCATGAACCGGTCGATCGACACCGCCGCTTCATGGCCGTGGGCCACCGCCGTGATGATGTTCTTCGGTCCGAAGGCCGAGTCACCCCCGAAGAAGACGTTCGGAATGCTCGACTGCAGGCTGACCTTGTCGAGTTTCGGCAAACCCCATTCGTCGAAGTCGATACCGCAATCGCGCTCGATCCAGGGAAACGCGTTCTCCTGTCCCACGGCCACCAACACGTCGTCGCATTGGAAGAACGCATCGGGTTCGCCGGTCGGTACCAGGCTGCGCCGGCCCTGCGCGTCGTACGCCGCCTTCACGATCCCGAAGGTCATGCCGGTCAGCTTGCCGCCTTCGTGCACGAAGGCCTTGGGGACGTGGAAGTTGACGATCGGAATACCTTCGTGCATCGCGTCTTCCTTCTCCCACGGCGAGGCCTTCATTTCCTCGAAGCCGCTGCGCACGATCACCTTGACGTCGGAGCCACCCAGCCGCCGCGCGGAGCGGCAGCAATCCATCGCCGTGTTGCCGCCGCCCAGCACGATGACGCGCTTGCCCACCGCGGTGATGTGGCCAAAAGACACCGACGCCAGCCAGTCGATGCCGATGTGGATGTTGGCCGCCGCCTCCAGCCGGCCGGGCAGGTCGAGGTTGCGTCCGCGTGGAGCGCCGCAACCGACGAAGATCGCATCGTAGCTTTCATCCATCAGCGCCTTCATCGACCTGATCCGTTCCCCGCTGCGGAACTGCACGCCGAGGTCCAGAATGTAGCCGGTTTCCTCGTCGATGACCGACTCGGGCAGCCGGAAGCGCGGGATCTGCGTGCGGATGAAGCCGCCGGCTTTCATCTCGCCGTCGTAGACCGTCATCTCGTAACCGAGCGGCGCCAGGTCGCGCGCCACGGTCAGTGACGCCGGTCCGGCTCCGATGCAGGCGATGCGTCGGCCGTTTCTCGCGGCTGGCTTCGGCATGCGGGCGCCGACGTCGTCCTTCAGATCAGCGGCAACGCGCTTGAGGCGGCAGATGGCCACCGGTTCCGGCTGGGGCAGGTTATGGTCCTCGACGCGGCCGCGCCGACATGCCGGTTCGCACGGACGATCGCAGGTGCGCCCGAGGATGCCGGGGAACACATTCGACACCCAGTTGACCATGTAGGCATCGCTATAGCGGCCCTGTGCAATCAACCGGATGTACTCCGGGACCGGCGTGTGCGCCGGACACGCGTACTGGCAGTCGACGACCTTGTGGAAATAGGCCGGGTTGGCAATCTCGGTACGCTGCAATGCTGTCTCCTTGCCTTGCCCGCGACACCCCGGGGCGGGGTCTCAGGCCTCGGGGATCGCTTTGTCCCCGTGGCAGTCTATGCGCTGGCGGCGAAAAAAGGCTCTCCGGTCGATCCTGAAGCCATCCGTCGTGCATCGGCGCAACGGAATGGCGCCGGCCGAGAATTGTTCGCGCTCAGGCGACGGTACCCGGACCGCTCTGCGCGGTCAGCCAGCGCTTGCCGAACGTCTCCGCGTCCACCGGCGCGCTGACCAGCGGACCTTGGTATTCATCGCACTGCTGCGTCTCCAGCAACGCAAGCTGGTGCGCGCTGTCGATACCGGTTGCAATCGACCGCAGGCCGAGGCTGCGAGTCATTGCCAACATCGCCATGGACAGCGGAGGGGTCGCCCGCCCGGGTGGAGCAAGCTGGAAGAACTGGGGATGGAACTTGATCTCGTCGACGGGCAGCCGGCGCAACTGAAGCAGGGACGAATGCTCGCCGCCGAACTGGTCCAGGACGAAGCGCACCCCCATGTTCCTTAATCCCGCGAAAGCCTCCAGGTTCTCAGCGACCGGCTCGAGCGCGGCCCCGCCGCGGAACTCCACCGCCAGGTACTGCGGCTGCAAGCCGCTACGGATGGCCTTGCGCAGAACGTCACACACCTGGGGCAACGTCAGCTGGTCGAGGCAGATCGGAACGCCGATCCTCGGCAATCTCAGCGCTGCGTTGCGCCACGCCTTGGTCTGGTCCCGAAGGAACAGCAGCATCCACTCGGTCAGCGCCATGCTCATCTCGTTGGTCGCCGCCATCTCGAGGACGACGTCTCCTTCGAACACCTCACCTGAAGGATGGACCCAGCGAACGATCGCCTGCGCTCCGGTAAGGCGTCCAGTCACCGTGTGGACGCGCGGCTGGTACATCAGTTCGACCTGGTTGCGGGTGAAGGCTCGACGCAAGTCCGCACCTCGCGTCAGGGTGCGCACGGCCTTTTCGTTGAGTTCGCTGGAAAAGAACTCGTAAGTGTGACGGCCGAGGCCCTTGGCGTGCCGCATCGCAAGGCCCGCGTTCGTGATCAGGATATCGAGCTCGTGCCCGTCGTCCGGAAACACCGCCACGCCGATGCTGCAGGTGACGAAGATCTCCTCGGCGCCACCGCGGTTGAAGCTGGTCGAGGCGGCCTCGAGAAGACGATTGATGAAGCCGGCGGTCGTCTCCACGTCTTCCATGTGCGGCAGCAACACCGCGAATTCGTCGCCGTCGAAGCGATACAGCGTCGGTCGGTCCTCCACCTTGCCCAGCGCGGCGGCGCACTCGGCCTCGACGCAGCTGACCAGGCGCTTGCTGATGCGCTGCATCAGCTGGTCGCCAACCGCACGCCCCATCGCGTCGTTGACGCTGGCCAGCTGGTCGACGCCGATGTGGATCAGGGCACCCTTGATCTTGCGCCTGGCGGGGCGCGACAACGCTGCCTTGAGCGTGTCCTTGTAACGCAGCTTGTTCGGGAGCGCGGTGAGGGGGTCGTGCTGCGCCAGGTAATCGCGGTAGACGGTGGCGGCAAGCGTATTGCGGATACGCAGCGCGAGCTCGCTGGGATCCACCGGCTTCGACAGGAAATCCATGGCCCCGAGCGAAAGCGCCTGCAGCTTGACTTCAGGGTCATGGGTCCTGGTCAGCACGATCGCCGGAACGTGGCGCAGGACGGTGTCGTTACGCATGACGTCCAGGATCTGCATGCCGCTCACCTTGGGCATGGACAGGTCCAGCAGCAGCAGGCTGGGCCGCCGCATGCGCATCAGCTCGACCGCGTCCTCCGACTTCGTGGTGGAAACGAACAATCGATAGCCCGCGTCCTGGAGGAAGGCCTCGGTCATCTCGATGTTCAGCTGCTCGTCATCGACCATCATGATGGTTGCTTCTGTCAGCCCGGCCAGCGACTCGTGGCCCCACACCATCTCTTCCGGCGTCACCGCCCCCATGCGTCGGTCAGGAAGCCTGTCTTCGCCCGGCGTGAAGACGGAGTTTGGCCCGGAATGCCCGCTCACCGTGCTGCTGGCATTGGTGCTGGTGCTTTCAGGACCCATGGAACCGGGCTTCATCATGTCTCCATTGTGCTGGCTGCCGAGCGAATCAGGAAGCCACCAGCGGCTCGGGAATCACCAGCCGTCCACACATGCCGTCCAGCCTCGTCAGAGCCGCATCCATGGCCGCTGAATCGGCCGCCCCGGCAAGCACCTCCACCTCTCGCGCCGGCGCGGCCAGCACGTCGTAGCCCATCATGCCGGCCGACCCGGCCAGCCAATGGCCGAACTGCCCCAATTCGTCGAAGTCACCATCACCGAGAGCCTGTCGCGCCTGGTCGAGCCGCTCCCGCAGCCGCGCCGCGAACTTGCCGACGATGGGCGAAAGCCTGGGGTGATCGGCGAAGCGCGAATGGATCGGGCTCCAGCCGGCGGCCGTTTCCAGAGGCAGATCAGGCGCGAGCGCGGCCGGGACGCTGATCGGCATCGGGACCGGAGGCCTCGCAACGCCGTCGCTTTGCGACCGGTGTCCGCCCAGCAGGCCGGCTACGCAATCGAGCATCAAGTCGATGTCCACCGGCTTGGTCAGGCAAGTGGTGCAACCCGCCGCCAGCACCTCCTTCTCGTAACCCTTCATGGCATTGGCGGAGAACGCCACGACGGGTGTCGCGACACCCTTGCTGCGAAGCAGCCTGACTGCCGTGTACCCGTCCATGACCGGCATGTTCATGTCCATCAGGATAAGGTCGAATCCACCGGCGGTGACCTTGTCCACCGCGACCTGCCCGTTTTCTGCCTCGTCAACCCACAGGCCCTGCTCCGTCAGCACCAAGGACACCAGCTCCCGATTTTCCGCCGCGTCATCGACGACCAGCACCCGCGATGCAGGAATGCGCCAGCGCGACACCGGGACGACGGCCGCAATGGCCGGAGCAGCAAGCACCTGCGCCGGCGTCAGGAACCTGGCGCTCGGGACCGGGCCGCAGTCGCAGGTGAACGTGAGGACCGTGCCGGCCCCGGGCGTGCTGGTTGCGACCAGGTCACCGCCGAGGGCGCGGGCCAGCTTGCGGCTGATTGCCAGGCCCAGTCCGGTGCCTCCGAAGCGTCGCGTGATCGAGGCGTCGGCCTGCGTGAAGGGTTCGAACATTGCCTCGACCCGGTCCGGGGCGATACCGATTCCGGTATCGCGGACTTCGATGGTGTACTGCCCCGCCCCACTGCGCAGGGCCATGGTGACGCCGCCCTGTTCGGTGAACTTGATCGCATTGCCGACCAGGTTCAACAGCACCTGGCGCATCCGCGCCGCGTCGGTGGTGATGGTCTCGGGCACCGCTCCGTCGGCCGTGATCGCCAGCGAAATCCCCTTTTCGTTGGCCTTGACGGACAGTTCCGCGATGACCTGCTGCGCCACGACGTGCGGCTTGCACGGCCCCGGCTCGAGCTCGATCTGGCCCGATTCGACCTTGGACAGGTCGAGGATGTCGTTGATCAGGGCCAGCAGGTGCTTGCCGCTGCTGTGGATGGTGTCCAGGTAGCGGGACGACTCACGTTCGCTCTTGCTGTAGCCGCGCTTGAGCAGTTCGGTGAAGCCGAGGATCGCGGTCATCGGTGTCCGGATCTCGTGGCTCATGTTGGCCAGAAATTCGCTTTTGGCGCGGTTCGCCGCCTCCGCTTCTTCCTTGGCCAGCCGAAGGTCGACCTTGCTTTGCTGGAGCAGCGTGACGTCTTCCAGGCTGATCAGGACACCACCCGCCTTGCCCCCCGTGCTCAGCACCGGTGAGCAGTTCACGACGAAGCTGCGTTCCCGGCCGGCGCTGTCCTCCAGATGCAGATGCCGGTCGCGTTGCACGACGCCCTCAAGCAGCGCCGCGGCCCACGGATACGCGGCCTCGGAAAGCGGATGTCCCGCATCGTCCAGCCAGTGGATCGCCGAAACAGCGGTTCCCATCAACTGTTCGTTGGATTTGCCAAGCAACTTCACGAAAGCCTCGTTGGCAAGCACCACCGCCTGCTTCTGGTCCACCACCAGCAGGCCCTCGGTCAGCGAGTCGAGCGCCGACCGTACGCGACCCGGGATGGCCTTGGACGGGTCCAGGTGCCGGAGCACGCGGTTCAGGTACACGTGGAAACCGAGAAAGCAGAGCATGGCGCAAAACGCCAGCAACGGAACCAGCGGTGTCTG
>JAYUHN010000127.1:0-6024 GCA_043766965.1 Ramlibacter sp.
GTCATTCCCCGCACAAACGGAAACAGCTGCTGCCGCGCGATCCCCAACACCCGGCGCAGTTCCGCCACGGGCTGCGCATGTTCGTCAACCCGCAGGTCCACGCTGGGATAGGCTTCCGTGCCCACGACCTTGAGCGCCGCCGACTGCTTGCCGCGAAAGTCGCCGCCCGCGCGGTCGCCAGCTTCCAGTGTCCGCAACAGCCGCTCGGCCAGGTCGGCCGCGGGGTCAGCACACCAGGCATCGCGCATTGCCACCACGGTGGACTCACCGGTCAGCATGTTGCCCTGGATCGCGAAGTCCAGGCCGACAAGGTGGCCCTTCCACCGCGTGCAGCGCTCACCCGTCCAGGCCACGCCCGGTCCCGAGCGGCCGATCACACCGAGCTGGCGCGAGGCGGAATCGGCATCGCCGGCCAGCACGCCTTCCAGTGCCTGGCTCGCCGAAGCGCCCGCCTGCATGGCATTGAGCGCGTCGATCGCCAGATACGGGTTCACCCACGACTGGGTCGATACGGCACCGACGCCGGGCACCAGGTAGGGGCACATCGAGCCCACCGCCGGCACGGCCGTTGCCACCGCCACACCCAGCTCGCCGGTACGCTCGCAGCGCGCGACGATCGAGAAAGTATTGAGCTCCAGCACCGTTACACCCCCAGCATGTCGATGATGCGTTCGTGCGCGCCGGGCGCATCCGTGCGGCCCTGGTCGGCTATTTCACCGCGCTCCAGAACAGCGTACCGGTCGGCGGTCTTGAGCGCGAAGGAGACGTTCTGCTCGACGATCAGCATGGCGAGCGAAGATGCCTTTCGCTCGGCCTGGAGCACGCCGGAGATGCGCTCGATCACCGAAGGCTGCAGTCCCTCGGTGATCTCGTCGAGCAGCAGCAGCCGTGGCCGCGCCATGAGCGCTCGGCCCAGGATCATCATCTTCTGTTCGCCGCCCGAGAGCGTCCCGGCCTTTTGCCGCAACCGCTGCCCGATGAACGGAAAGTAGCCGCTGATCCGTTCCAGGCCGTCGCGAAACACGTTGCGATCAGCCACTGCCACACGCAGGTTGTCTTCGATGCTCAAATCCTGGAACACCGCCTTCTCCTGAGGCGAGTAGGCCACGCCCCGCGCCGCCATGAGGTGGGGCTGGCCGGCATCGAGCACGGCGCCGTGGAACATCACGCTGCCGCCTTGCCGCGGCAAAAACCCGAGGATGCCCTTGAGCAGGGTGGTCTTGCCCATGCCATTCTTGCCCAGCAATGCCACCGCCTCGCCTCGCGCGATGGCCAGGGTGACGTCGCGCACGACGGTGGCCTGCCCGTAGCCGCAACGCAGGCGGTCGAGTGAAAGGACCGTGTCTGTCACGAAGCTCTCCCGACGGCAGGCGGCAACGCAGCCGCGCCTGAGTAAATTTCGCGGACAAGCGCCGAATTCACCACTTCATCGACCGAACCGTCGAGCACGATCTCTCCCTGGTGCAGCACGATCACACGGGAACTGATCTCGCAGACGAAATCCAGATCGTGCTCGATCAGCACCACGCACATCTGATGCTCGCGCGCCAGACGCTGCAGGGTGTCGCCGATCTCCGTGCGCTCGGGCTTGGTCAACCCCGCCGTCGGTTCGTCCAGCAACAAGACGTTGGGCTCCAGCGCAAGCACCATCGCCAGTTCGAGCGCCTGCTTCTGTCCGTGCGAGAGCAGCCGGCACGGCGTGTCCAGCATCCGGTCCAGGCCGGTTGTGCGCATGATGCTGAGCGCCGCCGATGGCAGTTCGACCGTCGTGTGACGCCGCCAGAGGCTGGGCCGCGCGTGCCGGCTGCGGGCGACGGCTAATGCGTCGAGCACGGTGAGGTCCTCGAACACATTGGCCGTCTGGAACTTGCGTCCGATCCCAAGCCTGACGCATTCGAACGGCGGCAGCCGGTCGATGGACTTGTCGTTGATCTCGATCTCCCCCCCCGAGCGCTCGGCACCGTCGCTGATGCAACGCATGAGCGTCGTCTTGCCCGCGCCATTGGGGCCGACCAGCGAGAGCAGCTCGCCATGGCGGGCCTGGAAGCTGACGTTGCGCAGCACGCTCAGGCTGCCGAAATGCTTGGCGACGGCGGTTGCTTTCAGGGCGAGCCGACCCCGCGCGGCAAGTCCGTGCAGCGGCTCCTCTCCAGCCTCGACGAGGTCGCCGTGCGCGCTGGGCGTGCCGGCCGCGCCGCGGCGACGAAATCGGCCGGCGATGGCCGGCAGCAATCCCTTCGGCATCACCACGATCACGAACACGAACGCGATGCCCAACAGCAGCTTCCAGATGAATGGCAGGTCGCCGCTGAGGTAGGCCGAACCGACGTCGATGAACAGCGTGCCGAACACCGGGCCGAGCACAGTGCCGCGACCGCCCAGCGCCACCCAGATGATCAGCTCGGTTCCGAACTGGAAGCCAGCCATTTCGGGCGCGACCACCATGCCGTAGCAGGCGTAGATAAAGCCGGCGACCGCACATACGGCGGACAGGCCCACCATCAGGATGGTCTTCACCCGTGAAGTGTTCAGGCCCAGGTAATCGCAACGCGACTCGTTTTCCCGGATCGCCATGAGGAGTCGCCCGGAGTCGCTGCGCACGAAGCGCAACGCCGCCAGTGTCGTTGCCAGCAGCAGACCGGCGCTGATCCACAGCCAGGTCCGGATGTCGAGGTCGAAGCTTTCGAAGCCCGATAAGCCGCTGCTGGAACCCGTGAACGTTCCACCGGCAAAGATGACCTGGGTCGCGACGATCGGCAACACCAGCGACACCACCGACGCATACAAGGGCGTGGCGCCGGGATAAAAGGACAACACGCCGACCAGCCCGGCGACCAGCATGCTGATCGCCACCCCACCCAGAAGCGCCAGGACCGCCATGCCGGGCGAGAACCCGGCGTGCGTGAACACCAGCCCCGCGGCATACGCGCCAATCCCGAAGAAGGTCGCCTGTCCGAAGGTCAGGATGCCGGTGTAGCCCCAGAGCAGGTCGACGGTGATCGCCACCACGGCATAGAGGCAGGATCGCACCAGTGTGTTTTGTGCGAATTCCGGCAGCACCCAGGGTCCCAGCACGATCGCTGCCGCAACCGCCACGAGCATCGCCAGCGCTCGCCCCCGTGGTGCCGCCGACAGCAGCCCGCCAGTAAAAATTGCACCGGCTTCAGCCACGGGCAAACCCCCCCGGCCGGATGCGCAGCACCACGGCGCCCAGCACCACGATGGTGAGCGCGCCCAGGATCGGGCTGACGGTAACGCTGACCAGCACCTGCGCCCCGCCCAGCAACAGGCAGGCGACCGCAAGACTGACGAGGGACGTTCCCGAGACCATGGCCAGCATGAACGCGTTGGTCAGCCACGGCACGCCCATGTTCGGGTCGACGCTGGACAGCGGCGTGATCAGCGCGCCGGCCAGGCAGGCCAGGCCGGCGCCGAACGCAAACGCCGACAGGCGAACGCGCGAGCTGTTGACGCCCAGCGCACGGGCCAGTGTCTCGTTCATCGTCACGGCGCGGGTGATGAGGCCAAGCCGCGTGCCGTTGAGGATGACCGCGATGCCGCCAGCCACCAGCAGCGCCAGGCCGATCAGGGCCAGGCGGTACAAGGAGTAATCGGTGCCCAACACGTTCACGGTGCCAGACAGCGGGCTTTCGGCGAACTGCACGCCACGCCCGAAGATGAGGGTGATGACCTGGCCGATGATGATGCCCAGGCCCCAGGTCGCCAGGATGGCGTCCAGTGGACGGGCATGCAGCGGCTTCACGATGAATCGCTCCACCACGGCGCCGAACACCAGGCCGGCCAGCAGCGCCAGTAACGCTCCTAGCCACGGGTTCCAGCCCCACTGCGTCACCAGCAGCGGCGCATATCCGCCCAGTGTCAGGAAGCCGCCGTGGGCGAAGTTGATGATCTTCATCACGCCGAAGATCAGCAGCAGGCCGCAGGCGACGATGAACAGGATCGCCGCGGTGCTGAGGATATCGAACAGCAAGGACATGAATGAGCCTTCAGGCGCGGCAGCAGGAGCGCCGCCGCAAAGATGGTGGAGCCCCTGCGGGGGCTCCACCTCACTCCATCAGAGCTTGGGGCACTGGGCACCGGGATCGACGTCCTTGAAGGTCTCCAGCAGTTTGATGCTGCCGTCCTTCTGCACCTGGCCCAGATACATGGTCAGAGGTGCGTGATGCTGCTTGTTCATCTGGATCACGCCGCGCGGACCCTCCACCTTCACCGTGGGCAGCGCGGCAATCACCTTGTCCGCATCGGTCGAGCCGGCTTTCTCAACGGCGGCCTTGTAGAGGTACACCGCCTCGTACTGCGGCACCGACAGGTCGTTGGGCGTCTTCAGGTTGGCGCCGAACTTCTTCTTCATGGCAGCCAGGAACTCCTTGTTCTTCGGGCTGTCGATGTTGGTCAGGTACGAGCCCGAGATCACGATGCCTTCGGCGTCGGCGCCCATGTCCTTGGCCGTGCCTTCGTCGACGGCCAGATTGCCGTAGGGCAGCGTGATGCCCGCCGCGCGCAGCTGCTTGGTCAGCGTCACGTTCGGGGCGCCGCCAGCCGTGGAGGTGATGATCGCATCGGGCTTGGCGGACTTCAGCTTGTTGATCACGGCCGTCCAGTCGGAGCCGTCCATCGGCAGGTATTCCTCACCGATGACCTTGCCACCTTTCTTGGTGATGTAGGCCTTGGTGAAATCCAGCATGCCGCGGCCGAATGCGTAGTCGCTGCCGACCAGGAAGAAATTCTTGGCCTTGTTGGTCTTCATGAAGTAATCGACGATCGGGGCGACCTGCTGGTCGGGTACCCAGGCGTTGACGTACATGTATTTGCTGCAGGAGCGGCCTTCGTAGAACGACGTGTAGATGAAGGGCGTCTTGCCGCGCTGGACGATGGGCAGGCCGGCGTTGCGCGCCGCACTGGTCTCCATGGAGATCAGGACGTTGACCTTTTTCTGGAAAATCAGCGAATCAAAGGCCTTCTGCGCACCCGCGGCGCCACTGGCGTCATCGGCCACTTCGAGCTCGAGCTTGCGGCCCAGCACGCCGCCCTTGGCGTTGATCTCTTCGACTGCCAGCTCGGCCGCCTGCACCACGGAAGGCGCAACCACGCTGTTGGCACCGCTCAGGCCCACGGGAACGCCGATCTTGATCGGGTCGGCCGCCTGCGCCTGCGCGCCCACCAGGCAGGTCGCCACCAGGGCCGTCAATTCAAACCACTTACGCATGCTCATTGAAATCTCCAGAGAGGGGTTGAGGAAATACAGCGAAAAAACAGGGGCATGAGACGTCGCTCATTCATAGGCTTCAGGGCGACGATCGCGCAGCACCTGGTTGAAGTCGTTCCACCGCCTGGCCCGCTTGGCCTGCGCCAGGTCCAGGTCGGCCAGCAGAATCTGTTCCTCGGTGGCCGAGGCGGGCCCGCCCACCGGCCAACCGGTGTAGCTGGCAATCAGGCTCTGGCCGATGAAGGGCTGACCCCGTTCGGTGCCCACGCGGTCGGCGGCGGCGATGTAGATGGAATTCGAATGCGCCGCGGCCATGGTGAGGATGTTGGCCATGGCTTCGCGGCTCGCGTCCTGGCCGGGGATCGGCACCCAGTTGGTAGGCACGCAAACCAGCTCGGCCCCTTTCAAGGCGCAGCTGCGGTAGGTCTCGGGAAACCAGCCGTCGTAGCAGATGGCAACGCCGATGGTTCCGTATTCGGTGACAAAGATCGGAAAGCCCAGATCGCCCGGAGTGAAGAACAGGTTCTCGTCACCCCATAGGTGGACCTTGCGGAACAAGCCGATTCTTCCTTGCGGACCGACCACCGCGGCGGCGTTGTAAAGGACGCCGCCGCAGCGCTCGGCGAACCCGCCGACGATATGCACCCCGAGGTCCCGGGCCAGGCCGGCCCAGAGCGACGTCGTGGGGCCGTCTTCGTACGCATCCGACAGCGCCCTGGCCTCAGACCGCGTCTCGAACACGTAGCCGGAGCTGCACAGCTCAGGGAGCACAACGATGTTGGCGCCTTGTTTGGCGG
>JAYUHN010000128.1:0-6022 GCA_043766965.1 Ramlibacter sp.
CGGGCGGGTCTCAGACGCAATGACCCCGAAGCCCAGATGCGCAATGTGGCTCGCACGATGACAGACTTGGAAATCGATGAAGTGGCGGCGTTTTATGCCGGAAAGTCGACCGCGCGCGCTGAGCGGTAGCACACGCGCATTCACCCCATCGCTGCTGGCCGGTCAGCTTCCGGTCGTGGACCGGTGAATCAAGGCGGCAGCCGCCACAAGCAGGGGCATGGCGCTGTCTTTGGCCTCGCACGGATTCGGGTCGAAGTGACATAAAGCTCCCCAGGCATCGCCCTTTTCGTCACGTATCAAAGCCCCGCAGTACGAGGCGACGCCGCTGTTGGTCATCCACGGTGAGCGCGGGTCGCTGCGTCCATCGGTCACGGCCAGTGGTTCGCCAGTCGCCTTGAGATGGGCGCAATATGCCTCTGCAAGGGGCAAATCGTCGCCGCGTTCGACCCCAGGGAGCCACTTGTCGACAAGCGCCACGCTTCTGAGGGTGTCGCCATCGAAGCGGAATACACCGGTGAACCGGTGCGAGGTTCGCAAGCTGAGGAACCGCAGCCCCCCGGCCATTCCTGTATGCCGCAAAGCATCCTCAAAGGCCCGGACGTCCGCCGCAATCGCCACTGAGCTCTCCGAAGGCACACCGGAAACGCTGGTCAAGCACCTTGCCTCCAATTCCCCGGACATGATCATTCCTCCATTGTCGTCCCCTTGCCAGCCCCGTGTAGTTGTGTCCGGCGAAATGCCCCACAACTTCCGGTGACAAGCGACAGGGTGGATGCGGCGCCTCACGGCTGAGCGAACAACGCCTTGTGCTGCTCGCGCAGCAGGTTCTTCTGCACCTTGCCCATCGCGTTGCGCGGAAGTTCGGCGACGACGAAACAGCGCTTGGGGATCTTGAAGTTCGCCAGCCGGCTCTTCAGGCCGGCCACGATCTCGCCGCCGTCGATGCGCGCGCCCGGCTTCGGGATCACCACCGCGATGCCCACTTCGCCGAAGTCGGGATGCGGCACGCCCACCAGGGCGCTCTCCGCGACGCCCGGCATCTCGTTGATGTAGCCTTCGATCTCGGCCGGATAGACGTTGTAGCCGCCGCTGATGATCAGGTCCTTGCTGCGCCCGACGATGTGCACATAGCCGCGCTCATCGATCTTGCCGACGTCGCCGGTCTTGAACCAGCCATCGGCGCTGAATTCCTCCCGCGTTTTCTCCGGCATCCGCCAGTAGCCCTTGAAGACGTTGGGTCCCTGCACCTGGATGCTGCCGATCTCGCCGACCGGCACCGGCTGGCCGTCGTCGCCGCAGATGCGCAACCCGACCTGCGGCAACGGAAACCCGACCGTGTTGCCGCGCCGCTCGCCCAACGCCGCGTGGTACGGGTTGGAGCTGAGCATGACGGTTTCGCTCATGCCGTAACGCTCCAGGATGGTGTGGCCGGTGCGCTTCTGCCATTCGTTGAAGGTCTCGATCAGCAGCGGCGCGGAACCGGCGACGAACAAACGCATGTTCCGCGTCGCTTGCCGATCCAGGGACGACTCGGCCAGCATCCGCACATAGAGCGTCGGCACGCCCATGAATACCGTCGCCCGCGGCATGGCGGCAATCACCTGCTTCGGGTCGAACTTCGCCAGCCAGAGCATCTTGCTGCCGTTGATCAGTGCGCCGTGGATGGCGACGAACAGGCCGTGCACATGGAAGATCGGCAGCGCATGGATCAGCACATCGCCCGGCTGCCAGCCCCAATAGTCCTTCAGCACCTGCGCGTTCGACAGCAGGTTGCCGTGCGTCAGCATCGCGCCCTTGCTGCGCCCGGTTGTGCCGCTGGTGTAGAGGATGGCGGCGAGGTCATCCGGCTGGCGTTGCGCCACTTCATGCCGGTCGCCGAAATGGGCAGCACGCTCCAGCAGCGATCCGGTGCGGTCGTCGTCGAGCGTGAAAACATGGTCGGTGCCGGCCTTGAAAGCGATCTTGCTGACCCAGCTGAAGTTCTTGCGGCTGCAGACGACCACGGCCGGTTCGGCGTCCCCGATGAAGTATTCGATCTCCGCGCTCTGGTAAGCCGTGTTCAGCGGCAGGAACACGTAGCCCGCGCGCAGCGTCGCCAGGTACAGCATCATCGCTTCGACCGATTTTTCCACCTGCACCGCGATCCGCGCGCCGGCCGGCAGCCGCAGCGACCCGAGCAGGTTGGCGATCATGGCCGTCGCCTGCTCCAGGTCGCCCCATGAATAGACCAGTCCCGCATCGGTCTCGACAGCGGCAGCCTCCGTATCGCTGGGGAAAGCGGCGCGCAGCGCGGCGAATAGATTGTCGTTGTTCATCGCGTCTTGACAGGAACGGCACCCATCACGGCGTCCGGAAGGGCCGTGGCGATGCCTGGGAAGATGCAGATCAGCACCACGCCCAGCAGCATCAGCACCACGAAGGGCACGACGCCCCAGATGATCTGGTTGAGAGGGATGTCGGGCGCGATGTTCTTGATCACGAAGATGTTCAGCCCCACCGGCGGATGGATCAGGCCGGTCTCCATCACGATCGTCATCAGCACGCCGAACCAGATCAGGTCGAAGCCGGCGGCCTTGAGCGGCGGCAGAATGATCGGCGCCGTCATCAGGATGATGCTCACCGGCGGCAGGAAAAAGCCCAGCAGAATGACCATCAGCAGGATCGTGGCCAGCAGGACCCACCGCGACAGGTGCATCCCCACCACCCACTCGGCGGTCGACTGGCTGATGTGCAGGAAGCTCATGACATAGGAAAACAGCAGCGACATGCCGATGATCATCATCAGC
The DNA here is from genome assembly GCA_043766965.1 of Ramlibacter sp. Lineage (GTDB taxonomy): Bacteria > Pseudomonadota > Gammaproteobacteria > Burkholderiales > Burkholderiaceae_C > Ramlibacter. The sequence goes on from JAYUHN010000128.1 coordinate 2,787, forward strand.
ATGGTCGATTCCCGCAGCGTCGAAGCCAGGATCGGCGCGACGTCGCGTGGCCGCCAGACGCCGTAGATCACCGCGATCAGCGCCAACGCCAGCAGCGCTCCCAGGCCCGCCGTTTCGCTGGGCGTCGCGAAGCCGCCGTAGAGGGCGACCATGACGCCGATCAGCAGCAGCACGAACGGCACGACCCGCGGCAGCATCTCGAATTTCTGGCGCGAGCTGAACGTTTCTTTCTCCAGCAACGCCGACGCGGTGCCCGAGCGCTTGTATTCGATCTCGGCCAGCCGGTACTCCTTGCGGTAGCGCACGACCGCATAGACCGAAAAGAGCGCCACCAGCAGCACGCCGGGGAAGATGCCGGCCAGGAACAGGCGACCGAGGGACTGCTCGGCAGCGACGGCGTACAGGATCATCGTGACCGAGGGCGGCAGCAGGATGCCGAGCGTGCCGCCGGCGGCGATGATGCCGGCGGCAAAGCCCGGCGAATACCCGCGCTTGCGCATTTCCGGGATGCCGGCGCTGCCGATCGCCGAGCAGGTGGCGGGGCTGGAGCCGGCCATCGCGGCGAACAGCGCGCAGGCGAACACGTTGGCGATGCCGAGGCCGCCGGGGATGCGACCCATCCAGACATGCATCGCCGCATACAAGTCCTGGCCCGCGCGCGACTTCCCGATCGCCGCGCCTTTCAGGATGAAGAGCGGAATCGACAGCAGCGTGATGCTCGCCATCTCCTCGTAGACGTTCTGGGTGACGGTGTTGAGGGCCGACGCCGGCATGAAGAGGTACATGAAGAGCACCGCCACGCTGCCCAGGGCGAACGAGATGGGCGCCCCGGAAAACATGAACAGCAGCGTCACCGCGCCGAACAGCAGGCCCAGGCTGAGCATCGTCATTCCATCCCCCCGCGCGAGGACCGCGCCAGCCGGTTCACGGCGGCGGTGAGCTGCACCAGCAACTGCAGGCTCAGCAGAGTCATGCCGGCGGCCATCAGGCCGTAGGGAATCCACAGGGGCGGCGCCCAGGAGGACGAGGTGGTCTGGTGCTCGATCAATGCTTCATGGAACAGCGTCCAGGATTTCCAGGCGAAGAAGGCGCAGAACACCGCACCCAGCAGATCGACCAGCACCAGCCGTACCCGATCGACCGCCCGCGGCAACACCCCGGCGATCGCTTCGATGCCGACATGGCCCCGCAGCGACTGGACGAAGGCGCTGCACAGGAACGTGGCGCCGACCAGCAGGAACACCGCCGCCTCGTCCTGCCAGTCGGTGGACGCCTTCATCAGGTAGCGCGAGACCACGCTGGAGGTCAGCACGATCGACGCCAGCAGCAAAGAGACCATGCCGAGCACCACCAGACCGCGGTTGACCCACAGCAGCAGGCGAGCCAGGGGCTGCAACAGCTTTGGCGTGTCCGGGTCCATGCCGGCCAGGCCCGGCCCGGCCTCGAGTGCGCCGCTCACAGCAGCTTCTGCGCGGACTTCAGCAAGGCGGCGCAGGACTCGCTCTTCTCGGCGAAATCCTTCCACGCGGTGTCGCGGGCGATGGCCTGCCACTGCTTCAAGGTGGCCTCGTCGATGTCGTACACCTTGGCGCCGGCCTTGGCGTAAACGTCGGCCGCGATCTTGTCGTCGGCGCGCGCGGCATCGCGGGCAAAGACCTCGAGCTCGGCGCCCACCGCCATCACGACGTCCTGCTGCGCCTTCGGCAACTTCGCGAAGACCTCCTTGGAGATCAGCAGCGGCTCGAACATGAACCAGTAGGCACGGCCACGGCCCGACGTGAGGTGCTTGGCGATTTCCTCCAGCTTGAAGGAGATGAAGCTGGTGCTGGACGTCATGGCCGCGTCCATCGCGCCGGTCTGCATCGCCGCATAGATTTCGTTGGACGGCAGCGTGATGACCGAGGCGCCGGCCTGCTTGAGCATCATGTCCATTTCACGGCTGCCGCCGCGGACCTTCAGGCCCTTGGCATCGGCCGGTGCCACCAGTGGCCGTGGCTTGCTTGCGACGCCACCGGCCTGCCAGATCCAGCTGACCACGAGAATGCCTTTTTCATCCAGCACCCTCGCCAGCTGCTTGCCGACTTCTGCGGTCTTCCAGGCGGCGCCCTGTTCATAACTGGGCACCAGCGCCGGCATCAAGCCGATGTTGGTTTCCGCCACTTCGCCGCCGGCATACGAGAGCGGATACAGCGACATGTCCAGCGCGCCCTTGCGCAACGCGGAGAACTGCGCGTTGGTCTTCATCAGGGACGACCCGGGGTAGACACCGGCCTTCAGCGCGCCGTTGGTGCGCTTTTCGACGTCGACGGCGAAGCGCCGGCACAGCCGGTCGCGGAAGTCTCCTTCGGTCAGCGTGCCGCCGGGAAACTGGTGCGAAATCTTCAGCGTGTTGCCGGCCTGGCCCCATGCAGCGGGAATTGCCGCGCCAATCGACAGGCCTGCCCCTGCGCCGACAAAATCTCGTCTGGTGAAAGTCATTGTTGTCTCCTGATTCGGATCATTGAATTAAAAGCCATCCGGCAACAGGTCCTTCACCCCGCCCGAAATCGGAATCTTGCCGCTCGCCAGCAGGGCACGGTGGCGATCCAGCCGGTTCACATCGTAGAGGTAATTCACCATCATCCCGTAAGACTGCCGCAACCCCTTGGACGATGGATCGCCGCCCCAGTTCACCCGCTCAACCCGGGCGCCGTTGCCAAGGTGGAAGCGGCCGACCGGATCGAGCGGTTTGCCGTCCACCAGGCCGCGCCCCAGGTAATGGGCGGCGCAGGACACCAGGAACTGCCGCAGGGGTGACTTCGCTGCCAGGGCCAGCGGCTTCTCGAGTGCGGCGAGCAGGGCCTCGGCCGTCAGGTTGGCCTGTCCCGCCGCACGGCCGAGTTCGGTCCGCGCCTTGCCGCCAAGCGGATCGAGCATGACTGCCGCGTTTTTCTGCAGCCAGGGCCGGAACCCGGGAATCGGCGACAACGTGGCGAAGACCTTCAACCGGGGGAATTCCTCCTTCAGGGTTTCCACCACCCGCTTGATCAGCGAATCGCCGAAGCTCACGCCGCGCAGGCCGTTCTGGGTGTTGCTGATCGAATAGAAGATCGCGGTGGTCGCCGTCTCCAGGTTGGCCGCGGCGGCGGTCTCGTCCAGCAGCGGCGTGATCGACGCGGCGACGTCGTCCATGAGGGCGACTTCGACGAAGATCAGAGGCTCGTCCGGCAGCCGCGGGTGGAAGAACCCGTAGCAGC
>JAYUHN010000129.1:0-2224 GCA_043766965.1 Ramlibacter sp.
ACCTGGACGGCATCAGGAACATCGACGGCGTCGAGGTGGTTTCGCTGGTGAGCCGAGAACTCGGCAAGACCAAAGAGGTCGCCGGAAAGTACGGCATCCACCACGTAACCACCGACCTCGCCGAAAGCCTGGCGCTGAAAGAAGTGGACGCCGTCATCCTTTGCACGCCGACGCAGATGCATGCGTCTCAGTCGATCCAGTGCCTGCGGGCTGGAAAGCATGTCCAGGTCGAAATTCCGCTGGCAGACAGCTGGAAGGATGCGCAGGAAGTGCTCGCCTTGCAAAAGAAGACCGGGCTGGTCGCGATGTGCGGCCATACGCGGCGCTTTAATCCCAGCCACCAGTACGTGCACAAGCAGATCGAAGCAGGCCGGTTCAAGGTCTTGCACATGGACGTCCAGACCTTCTTTCTTCGCCGCAGCAACATGAACGCGCTGGGCCAGCCGCGCAGCTGGACCGACCACCTGCTGTGGCATCACGCGGCGCACACGGTCGACCTGTTCGCCTACCAGTGTGGCAGCCCGGTCGTGCAGGCCAATGCGGTGCAGGGTCCGATCCATCCGGCACTCGGCATCGCGATGGACATGAGCGTGCAGCTGAAGGCCGCCAACGGCGCCATTTGCACGCTGGCACTGTCGTTCAACAACGACGGCCCGCTCGGCACCTGGTTCCGCTACATCGGCGACAGCGCGACCTATCTCGCCAAGTACGACGACCTGTACAACGGAAAGGAAGAAAAGATCGACGTCTCGAAGGTCGCTGTCAGCATGAACGGCATCGAGCTGCAAGACCGCGAGTTCTTCGCGGCCATCGGGCAGGGCCGTGAGCCGAATGCAAGCGTGGCCCAGGTGCTACCCTGCTACCAGGTGCTCGACCGGCTCGAAAAGCAATTGACCGCGTAGTGAGCGGTCATCCCCGCGTAGGCGGGGATCCAGCAACCTTTAACGAACGAGCGGTCATCCCCGAAGAGCGGCATGCACAACCGGCAACTTGGTCCCTTCACCGTCAGCGCCATCGGCTTGGGCTGCATGAACCTGAGCCACGCTTATGGCACGCCGCCGTCGGCGGAGCAGGGCGAGCGCGTCCTGCTGGCGGCGCTCGACGCCGGCGTGACGCTGTTCGACACCGCTTCCCTCTACGGCTTCGGCGCCAACGAAACCCTGGTGGGCCGCGTCATGAAGCCGCACCGCAACAAATTCACCCTGGCCAGCAAGGGCGGGATGGCGGGCGTTGCCGGAGAAGACAACGTCGTCAGGCGCGTGATCGACGGCCGGCCGGCGGCGATCCGGCGCAATTGCGAGGACAGTCTGCGCCGTCTGCAGACCGACGTCATCGACCTGTACTACCTGCACCGGTGGGACAAGAAGGTGCCGATCGAAGAGAGCGTTGGCGCCATGTCCGACCTGGTCCGCGCCGGCAAGGTTCGCGCGCTGGGACTGTCCGAAGTGTCAGCCGCCACGCTGCGCAAGGCGCACGCGGTCCATCCGATCAGCGCCGTGCAGACCGAATATTCGCTGTGGACGCGCAATCCGGAAATCGCGGTACTGGACGCGTGCCGGGAGATCGGTGCCACCTTCGTCGCATTCAGCCCGGTCGCGCGCGGCTTTCTTTGCGATGCGTTGCACGACGTGGACAAGCTCGATGCGAAGGACATCCGCAAGACGATGCCGCGGTTCGCGCCCGACAACTATGCGGCCAACCTCAAGCTGCTGGCGCCGTACCGGAAACTGGCGCAAGAGGCCGGTTGCACGCCGGCCCAGCTCGCGCTGGCCTGGCTGCTGCACAGGGCGCCGCACATCATCCCGATTCCCGGCACCACCAGCGTCGGGCACCTGCGGGAAGACCTGGCCGCCGCGGACGTCCAGCTCTCGCCTGACGTCATCGCCACCACCGAGCGGCTGATCAACCATGGCGCTGTGACGGGCAACCGCTACAGCGAACAGAGCCGCAGTGAGGTCGACACCGAGGAGTTTCGCGCCTAGGCCTCGAACGCGTGACATCCGAATGTGGAAGAGTACGGGCCGTTACGCGTCTCGCCCCTGACTCTGGCTTTCGGGCAGCCCGAGCCGCGGCAGAAGAGCGGCCCTGGATCGAGATGCACCCGCCCTGGTGCACCCGCAGATCCACCGGTCCGACATGCAGCCTCGCGAGCGCGAGCAACTCCAACATGTCGCGAACATAGCAGGAAGCGCGACGATCCGGTCGTGGCTCTTTTAATGGTCGA
>JAYUHN010000130.1:0-15811 GCA_043766965.1 Ramlibacter sp.
CGTGCCAGCGCTTCGCCCCGCAACTGGCCGTCGGCCAGCGCTGAAATCATTTCATGCATCTGCATCTTGTCCATAGCATCACCTTGCCAAACCGCCGCATCACCACCGTTTGCCCGACTGGTTCTCCAGCATGGGCTTGACCTTCGCCGAAATCGCCTCGCGGGCCCGGAAAATCCGCGACCTCACTGTCCCGATCGGACAATTCATCACTTCCGAAATCTCTTCGTAGCTCAAGCCCTCGATCTCGCGCAGCGTCACCGCCTGGCGCAGTTCTTCGGGCAGGGCTTCCATGGCAGAGTTGACCGCGGCCGCGATTTCCTTCGCGGCAAGCACTGTTTCAGGAGTTTCCGCCGAAGTTAGTTCGTTCTCCACGGCGGAAGTTTCATCTTCATCGTCCCCACCGCCCCGCAACGCGCTCTCCGTCACCAGCGGGTCCCGCTTCAGGTCCATCAGCGCCTTCTTGGCGGTGTTGACCGCGATGCGGTAGAGCCACGTATAGAACTGGGCGTCGCCACGGAACTGGGCCAGCGCGCGGTAGGCGCGAATGAAGGTTTCCTGCGCGATGTCCTCGACCAGGTCGACGTCGCGCACCATGCGGCCGATCAGGCGCTCGATGCGGCGCTGGTACTTGATGACCAGCAGCTCGAACGCCTTCTGGTCGCCGGCGACCGTGCGCTCGACCAGCATGATGTCGGTGTCTGCCGGCGGGGGCGGAGAAGGAGGCGCTTCGCTCATGGTGTCGCTGTGGGCGGGTGGTCCGCAGGCAGCGCCGTCACCGGTCTGGCGCGCGAATAGACCGCACGGCGCAGCTCCCGCCAGCGCTGCGGACAGCGTTTGCGCTCCAGCCAGAGCCAGCGGGAGCGACCCGGCCCGACCCACCGAACCAGCAACAGTCGCTGGAGATCGAGCGCCACTTCCAGCGCGCCAGGCGGCACGGCACCCGGCGCTTTCCAGCCGACTCCATCCCAGTGCAGGTCGCCCTTGGACAGATGGATCCAGGACAGCAACGCATAGACACCGCAGCCGCCCACGGCCAGCATGGCCGCGCCCTGGCGCCAGCCGGGCACGTCCGCCTCGACGGTCCAGAACACGGTGGCCGCCGCGCCGGCCAGCCACAGGGTACCCGCAGCCAGTCCTGCGACCAGCGGCCGCCCCACCGGGTAACTCACCGATGGCGCGTGATCCATGGCATCCAGCTCAAACGGGCGCGGCCACGCGGCCGGTGAGCCGCTCAGGCGCGCTTGAAGACCAGCGTGCCATTGGTGCCGCCAAAGCCGAAATTGTTCTTGACGGCCACGTCGATTTTCATGTCGCGCGCTTCATTGGCGCAGTAGTCCAGGTCGCATTCCGGATCCTGGTTGAAGATGTTGATGGTCGGCGGGCTTTTCTGGTGATGGATCGCCAGCACGCTGAAGACGCTCTCGATACCGCCGGCACCGCCAAGCAGGTGGCCGGTCATCGACTTGGTCGAGTTGACCACCAGCTTTTTGGCGGCGGCGCCGAAGGTGGCCTTGATCGCGTTGGTCTCGTTCAGGTCACCCAGCGGCGTCGACGTGCCGTGGGCGTTGAGGTACTGCACCTCGCCCGGATTGATGCCGGCGTTGCGCAGCGCGTTCACCATCGAACGCCGCGGCCCGTCGACGTCGGGCGCCGTGACATGAAAAGCGTCCGCGCTCATGCCGAAACCCGCCAGTTCGGCGTAGATCTTCGCGCCCCGCGCCTTGGCGTGCTCGTACTCCTCCAGCACCAGCACGCCGCCGCCCTCTCCCAGGACGAAGCCGTCGCGATCCTTGTCCCAGGGGCGCGATGCCGTCTTCGGATCGTCATTGCGGGTCGACAGCGCGCGCGCGGCGGCGAAACCGCCGACGCCCAACGGAGACACGCAAGACTCCGCGCCACCCGCCACCATGACGTCGGCGTCGCCTGCTTCGATCAGGCGGGCCGACAGTCCGATGGCGTGCAGACCGGTGGTGCACGCCGTCACCACGGCCAGGTTGGGGCCCTTGAAACCGTACTTGATCGACACGTGGCCGGAGATCATGTTGATGATTGACGCCGGCACGAAAAAAGGAGAGATGCGCCGGGGGCCGCGGCTGACCATCTCGGTGTGCATCTGCTCGATCAGAGGCAAGCCGCCGATCCCCGAACCGATGTTGCACCCGATCCGCTCGGCCAGCTCCGGGGCCAGCGCATCGCCGGTCGGCAAGCCGCTGTCCTGGACCGCCTGCATCGACGCGACCAGCCCGAGATGGATGAAGCGGTCCATGTGGCGCGCCTCTTTCTCGGGGATCCAGCTGCCGATCTCGAATCCTTTCACCTCACCGGCGAAGCGGCAGGCCAGGTTCGCAGGGTCGAAACTCCGGATCAGGTCGATGCCGCCCTTGCCCTCAAGGAGATTGGCCCAGGCTTCGGCCACGGTGTTTCCGACCGGGCTGATGCAGCCCAGGCCCGTCACGACCACGCGGCGGCGGCTCACGAATGCTCCGGACTCATGCGCAATCAGGCCTTCTGGTGCGCGCTGGCGTAATCGACGGCGTTCTGGACCGTCGTGATCTTTTCGGCGTCTTCATCGGGAATCTCGATGCCGAACTCGTCTTCAAGCGCCATCACCAGTTCCACCGTGTCGAGCGAATCGGCACCCAGGTCCGCCACGAACGCTTTTTCATTGGTGACCTGCGACTCTTCCACGCCAAGTTGCTCGGCGATGATTTTTTTGACACGTGCTTCGATATCGCTCATGGTTCCCTCAGGCGTTGTGATGAATCCGCAATTTTACCCGGGACAAGGTGCTTTCCCGGTGCCAGCCGGCCCGACGGAGCAACCGGCGCCGGCTTTTCAGGCCATATACATGCCGCCGTTGACGTGAATCTCCTGCCCAGTGAGGTAACCGGCTCGCGGCGAAGCCAGGAACGCCACGGCATGGGCGACATCGGCAGGCTTGCCGAGGCGGCCGAGCGGAATCTGGCCGAGCAGCACCTTTTGCTGGTCGTCCGTCAGTCCGTGCGTCATGTCGGTTTCGATGAATCCGGGAGCCACGCAGTTGACGGTGACGCCCCGGCTGCCCAGTTCACGCGCGAGCGCGCGGGTCATGCCCGCGACGCCGGCCTTGGCCGCCGCGTAGTTGGCCTGGCCGGCGTTGCCGGAAGCGCCCACCACGGAAGTGATGCTGATGATCCGGCCGTAGCGCTGCTTCATCATCGGGCGCATGACGGCGCGGCTCATGCGGAACACCGCCTTGAGATTGGTGTCCAGCACCGCGTCCCAGTCTTCGTCCTTCAGCCGCAGCGCCAGCATGTCGCGTGTGATGCCCGCGTTGTTCACGAGAATCTGCAGGCTCCCCCGCTCCTTCACGATCGAATCGATGAGCGCTTGAGCGGCCCCGACATCGTTGACGTCCAGCACAGCGCCGCTGCAGCCGGGGTGAGGAGCCAGCGCAGCCCCGATCTTTTGGGCGCCTTCGCCGGTTGTCGCGGTGCCGATCACCTTGACGCCATGCGCCGCAAGTTCCAGCGCGATCGCGGCGCCGATGCCGCGGGACGCCCCTGTCACCAGGGCCACCTGTCCAGCCAACGTTGCCGCGGTCATGTCAATTGCGCCTTCACGTCGGTCAGGCTGGCCGGATCGAAAACGGCCAGGCCGGCGAGTTCCGGATCGATCCGCCGGCACAGGCCTGCCAGAACTTTGCCCGGACCGCATTCGACCACCGAGGTCAGCCCTCGCCCCTTCATCGCCAGCACACTCTCGACCCAGCGCACCGGGCCGAACGCCTGCTGGTACAAAGCGGCCCGGATCCGCTCAGGCCGGGTTTCGGCCGCGACCTCGATGTTGTTGATCACCGGAATCCCGGGGGCCGCGAAGTCGGTTGCGGCCAGGCGCCCGCGCAGCTTCTCCGCCGCGGGCTTCATCAGGCTGGAGTGAAACGGCGCCGACACGGGCAGCGGCAGCGCCCGCTTGGCACCAGCCGCCTTCAGCAGCTCGCAGGCTTTTTCGACCGCCGCTTTGCTCCCGGCAATGACGGTCTGCGAGGGATCGTTGAAATTCACCGCCTCCACCACCTCCATCGTGTTGGCGCCGAAAGTGCGGACTGCGTCGGCGCAACCGGCAATCACCCGTTGCGCCTCCAGGCCGAGGATGGCGGCCATTGCGCCGGCGCCGACCGGCACCGCGTCCTGCATCGCCTGGGCCCGAAAACGCACCAGGGGCGCCGCCTGCGCCAGCGTCAAGGAACCGGCCGCAACCAGTGCTGAGTACTCGCCCAGCGAATGCCCGGCCAGCACCGCGGGCGCCGGGCCGCCTTCAGCCAGCCAGGCCCGATACGCCGCGACGCCCGCCACCAGCATCACCGGTTGGGTGTTGGTGGTCAGTGCCAGGGCCTCTTTCGGCCCTTCCCGGATCAGGCGGGCGAGATCCATGCCCAGGGCGTCTGACGCCTCTGTCAACGCGCCCGCCACGGCCGGGTGGTCACCCCAGGCATCAAGCATGCCGACCGCCTGCGAGCCCTGCCCTGGAAACACCATTGCGAAAGGTTTCATTGGTCTGGCCGGAAGTGGATGGATGTCGGTCTGAGGGAAACGGGGCTCAGAAGTCCAGCAGGACGGCGCCCCAGGTGAAGCCGCCGCCCACGCCTTCCAGCATCAGCGTGTCGCCGCGCTGGACCTTTCCGCTTCGCACCGCGGCATCGAGGGCGAGCGGAATCGACGCGGCCGATGTATTGCCATGCTCGTCGACGGTGACGACCAGCTTCTCCAGCGGCAGCTTCAGCTTTTTCGCCGTGCCCTGCATGATGCGGATGTTCGCCTGGTGCGGGATCAGCCAGTCGATGTCGGCCGCGGTGCGGCCAGCCTTCGCCAGCGTCGCGCGGGCCGCATCCTCCAGCACGCCGACCGCCAGTTTGAACACGGCCTGCCCATCCATCTTCAGCAGCGGATCGCCCGACACCTGGCCCCCGGACACGGTGCCCGGCACGCACAGGATGCCCACGTGCTTGCCGTCGGCGTGCAGGTCGCTCGCAAGGATGCCGGGCTGGTCCGACGCCTCGAGCACGACGGCCCCGGCGCCGTCCCCGAACAGCACGCACGTGGTGCGGTCGCTGAAATCGAGAATGCGCGAAAACACTTCGGCGCCGATCACGAGTGCCTTGCCGGCCGCGCCGGTCTTGATCATCGAATCCGCAATCGTCAGCGCATAGACGAAACCGCTGCACACAGCCTGCACATCGAAGGCGGCGCAGCCCGCGATCCCCAGCTTGTTCTGCAGGATGCATGCCGCCGACGGGAAGATCATGTCGGGCGTGGAGGTCGCCACGATGATCAAGTCGATGTCGCCGGGTGCGACGCCCGCGGCATCCATCGCCTGCCTGGCCGCGTGCGCGCCGAGGTCGCTGCTCGTCACGCCGGGCGCGGCGAAATGGCGGGCGCGGATCCCGGTGCGCTCGACGATCCACTGATCGGTGGTCTCGACTCCCCGGGCGGCGAGTTCGACGGCGAGATCGGCGTTGCTGACACGCCGCGGCGGCAGGTAGCTGCCGGTGCCGGTGATGCGCGAAAAACGGCCCATAAATCAGCCGACCGCGCTTTCGGTGGCGCGGGATTCAGGCTCGGCACCCGCCAGCAGCGGCCCGGCGCGCGCAATCCGGGCCTGTACTCCTTCCAGCAACTGGTTTCGGGCTGCCTCGTAGGCCCGGCTCAGCGCCTGCTCGAATGCGAATTCGTCAGCCGAGCCGTGGCTCTTGAACACCAGCCCTCGCAGCCCCAGGAAGGCGGCCCCGTTATACCGGCGATGGTCCACACGCGTCTTGAAGGCAGCCAGGACGGGAGAGGCGACGATGGCGGCGACCCTGGTCAGGGCATTGCGCGAAAACTCTTCCTTCAGGAAACCACCAATCATCGACGCCAGCCCTTCGCTGGTCTTGAGCAACACGTTGCCGACAAACCCGTCGCACACCACGATGTCGACGGTGCCCTTGAAGATGTCGTTGCCTTCGACGTTGCCATAAAAATTCAGGTCTCCGGACTCGGCGGCGGACCGCAGCAATTCGCCCGCTTTCTTGGTGACTTCGCTGCCCTTGATGATCTCCTCGCCGATGTTGAGCAAGCCCACCGATGGGCTTTCGACCTTGTTCAGGGCACACACCAGGGCCGATCCCATCACCGCAAACTGCAACAGGTGCTGGGCGCTGCAATCGACGTTTGCTCCCAGGTCCAGGACCGTGGTGGCCCGGCCCTTGGCGTTCGGCATCGGATAGGCGATCGCGGGCCGGTCGATCCCTTCCACCGTTTTAAGCAGATAGCGCGCCAACGCCATCAGCGCCCCGGTATTGCCCGCGGACACGACCGCCTGCGCGCCGCCGTCCTTGACCTGCTGGATCGCCACGCGCATGGACGAATCCTTCTTCTTGCGCAGTGCGGTTTCGATGGGATCGTCCATCGCCACCACTTCGCTGGCAGGCACGATCCGCGCACGGACGTGGACCAGGCCGGCCAGCGCTTCAGGCGCGCCGACCAGCAGCAGCTGTGCTTCGGAGTATTTCTCGAGGAATTGCCGGCAGGCGGCCAGTGTGACGCGGGGCCCGTGGTCTCCCCCCATGCAGTCGACAGCCAGAGTAGTCATGAGCTCAAATGTAGAGCGATCGGCGCAGCAACCCGTCGCACCGGGCAACCGGCGTCATAAAGTCCCGGGCAGCGGCAGGCGGCGCCACGCGGTCCCAGCGAAAGTGCCGATCAGGCGTCGCTCTTGGTCTTGAGCACCTTGCGACCACGGTAGAAACCGGTCGGACTGATATGGTGGCGCAGGTGCGTCTCGCCCGTGGTGGGCTCGACCGCGATACCGGGCAACGCCAGCGCATTGTGGGCCCGATGCATGCCCCGCTTGGACGGTGACTTCTTGTTTTGCTGGACAGCCATGACGGGCTCCTGGAACTTCGTTGGCGCCACCTCGCAAGGAGACTGCAGCCTGTGGATGAATTGAAGGAAACGCGTCAGGCCGGGCCATTGCGCGAAGCCTTCGATTATAGCCCAAGTGCCGGCTCAGCCCGGCTTGCCGGGCCTGAACTGCTGCAGCCGGGCGAACGGGTTCTCGCCTTCCGGCGACTCGAGCTCGAACCCCTCGTCAGCCACCGCCAACGTGACCGGCGCTGGGCAAACCTCATGGCGCGGAGCGACCGGCAGATCCATCAGCAGTTCATCTTCGAGCAGCTGGGTCAAGTCAAAAGTCCGGCTCATGGCCAACAGGTCTTCGGCGGAGCTGTCATCCTGTGCCATGGCGGTGGCTTCGTCCTCGACGAACCGGAACGCGCGGTCGATCGCCACCGGCACTTCGACCGGGTCCAGGCAGCGTTGGCAGGTGAGCGGCAGAACGATGCGGGCTTGCAGGCGCAGCCAGATTTCAGGATGGAGGTGCTTCGCGTTGCGCAGCTCGCCCGTGGCCGACCAGGTCAGGCCCATCTCCGCGCCGCGACCCTCGGTCTCGGCCATCAGCCGCGGGTGCGTCTCGAGCCGGTCCTGGCCCGAAAGGCTTGCGGCCTCCACCGCAAAAGCCTTCACGTCAAGTCGACGCGCATCGAACACCTTCTTCATCCGGACGAGTGTAAGAGAATCGACGGATGGTTGCGAACACTCCTTCCACCGAGCCGCGACGAGCGCCACGCGCCCTGGTGCTCGGCTCGACCTCCAAATACCGGTTCGAACTGCTTCAGCGGCTTCGGCTGCCGTTCGAAGTCGCCGCGCCCCTGGTGGATGAAACTGCCCTGGCCGGAGAAACTCCGGAGGCACTTGCCAGGCGGCTGGCCCTGGCCAAAGCGCGCGCGGTAGCAAAACGCTTCCCGAGCGCGGTGGTGATCGGCTCCGACCAGGTTGCCGACCTCGACGGCGAACCCCTGGGAAAACCGGGCAGCCATGAGGGAGCCGTGCACCAGCTGCGCCGGATGCGGGGACGCAGTGTCGTGTTCCAGACCGCTCTCGCCATGGTTTGCGAGGAAAGCGGTTTCGCGCAGGTGGACCTGGCAGCTGTCCGCGTCCGCTTTCGCAACCTGCTCGATTCGGAAATCGACAGTTATCTGCGTGCCGAGCAGCCCTACGACTGCGCCGGAAGCGCCAAGAGCGAAGGCCTGGGAATCTGCCTGCTCGATTCGATCGAGAGCGACGACCCGACGGCGCTGGTCGGACTGCCGCTGATCCGCACCTGCAGGATGCTGCGCGCCGCCGGCATCAGCCTGCCGTGACAGCAGCCGGCAAGCTCTACCTCGTCCCGGCTCCGCTGGACTTCGGCTGCGCCGTTCAGGCGCGGCTGGGCGACGTCATGCCGGAGGGCACGTTGCGCCGCGCCGCGCTACTGACGCACTGGATTTGCGAAAACGCCAAATCCGCGCGGGCCTACCTGAAGCGCATCCACGAACTGCATCCGCTGGCGCTGCCGCTGCAACAGCTGCAGATCCAGGAATTGCCACGGGAAGTGCACAAGAAGGGCGACCATGGTGGCAACTTCGACGCCAGGCCCTTGCTGGCAGCAGCTCGCGAGGGCCATGACATCGGGCTGCTGAGCGAGGCGGGCATGCCGGCGGTCGCGGATCCTGGATCTTCCGTTGCCAGGGCCGCGCACGATCTCGGGATCGATGTCGTTCCTCTGGTAGGACCGGCTTCCTTGCTGCTGGCTCTGGCCGCAAGCGGACTGAACGGCCAGAGTTTTGCCTTCGTCGGCTACCTGCCGCAGGATGCCGGCGAACGCACCCAGCGCGTGCGCGAACTCGAATCGCATGCGCTACACACCGGCCAAAGCCAGTTGTTCATCGAAACGCCGTACCGCAACGCTGCGCTCTGGCAGTCACTGCTGCAGGCGCTGCAACCCGGCACCCGGCTGGCCGTGAGCAGCGGCCTGACCTTGCCCGCGGGGTTTAACATCAGCCTGCCGGTGCATCTATGGAAGAAACGCCCGGCGCCGCTAGCCAACGACACGCCTGCAGTGTTCCTCATCGGCCGGTAAGGCGGGATCCCGCTGCGTTCAGCGCAAATTGGGCATCGCCCGCAGTGCCTGGATCGCGCCGACGCCGATCGCTGCGCCGAACTTCTTGGCGAGTCGCTCAGCCACGTTATCGCGGCGGGTGTAGTCCACCAGGTCCTCGGCTTTCACGACTTCACGCGCGACGAAATCCAGGTTGCCCAGCTGGTCGGCCAACCCAAGAGCCACCGCCTGCTGGCCGGTCCAGAACAAGCCGCTGAACAGTTCCGGAGTCTCCTTCAGCCGGGAGCCTCGACCGGCCTTCACCGCGTCGATGAACTGGTGGTGGATCTGGTCCAGCATGGCCTGCGCATAGGCGCGCTGCTTGTCCGTCTGGGGACTGAACGGATCCATGAAGCCCTTGTTCTCGCCGGCGGTCATCAGCCTGCGTTCCACGCCCAGCTTGTCCATCAGACCGGTGAAGCCGAACCCCTCCATCAGGACGCCGATGCTGCCCACGATGCTGGCCTTGTCGACGAAGATGCGGTCGGTCGCGGACGCAATGTAATACGCCGCGGAAGCGCAGGTTTCTTCCACCACCGCATACACCGGCTTCTTGTATTTGGCCTTCAGGCGCCGGATCTCGTCATACACGATGCCCGCCTGCACCGGGCTGCCGCCCGGCGAGTTGACCAGCAGAACGACCGCCTTGGCGCCTTCGTCCTCGAATGCGGCCCGCATCGCGGCAACGATGAATTCCGCGCTCGCATCGGCACCGGACGCGATCTCGCCCTTGATCTCGATGACGGCCGTGTGCGGCGATGACTTGTCGGTGCCGGTCGAGCCGCGATGCATCGCGGCCCAGAGCAGGAACAGGATGAGCGCGAGCCACGACAGGCGGAAAAAATTGCGCCAGCGGCGGGCGGCCCGCTGTTCCTCAAGCGTGGCGAACATCAGCCTCTCGAGGGTGGCGCGCTCCCAACCGGGCGCCCTGGGCCTGCCGTCCGCGTCGACCTCCATCGAAGCGTGCGTCGGGGGGGAGCGGGAATCACCCCGGGGCTGTTCCGGCGGCGGGCCGGGTGGCGATTCGGTCATGTCAGAACTCGAGAGGTTGCAGGTTGTGGGCAGTATGCCAGTGCACCACCCCATCACGTTCCGACAAGGCGATCTTGACCAGCCCGCTGCGGCACGGGCCGCCCGCGCAGGCTCCGGTGTCGGGCCGGTACACCGCGCCATGGGTCGAGCACAGCAGCCAGCGTCCGCTGTCGTCGAAAAACCGGTTGGGCTGCCAGTCCAGCTCCATCGCGACGTGGGCACAGCGGTTCAGGAAAGCGTGCGGGCGTCCTTCGAAGCGGACTGCGAAAGCGCGGCAGGTCTGGCCGCCGAAGAGAACGTCGAAAGGGACGGCGTCGCCGCCGTCAGCAAGATCGGCCGAATTGCAAAGCGCAATCTGCACGTCCATCAAGCGCTCTTCAGCAGCCACCGGTGCAGCTGGGGCACCGAGTGCGCGACAAACAGCGGCCCGAGCGCGTCGAAGGCTTGCGGCTCGTGCGCGCCGTAGCTCACGCCGACGCTGGCACAGCCCGCATTCAGGGCCATCTGGAGGTCGTGCGTCGTGTCCCCCACCATCAGCGTCCGCTGCGGCTCGACCCCCAGTTGCGCCATCAGCTCGAGCAACATTCGCGGGTCTGGCTTGCCGGCCGTTTCGTCCGAAGTCCGGGAACAGTCGAAAACGTGCTTCAGCTGGACGTCCTGCAGCGCGTCGTCGAGGCCACGGCGGGACTTGCCCGTCGCCACCGCCAGCCAATGGCCGCGGGCCTTGAGTCCCGCCAGCAGCGGCAGCACGCCCTCGAACAGCGCGAGATCATTCTGGCGGGCCGCATAGTGGTGCCGGTAACGGCTGCCGAGCTCTGCATATTTCGATTGGGGCACGTCCGGCGCGGCATGCGCCAATGCCTGCATCAACCCCATACCGATGACATACGAGGCTGCCTGGTCCGATGGCACCGTGCCGCCAACATCCGCGACGGCGCGCTGGATGCAGCGCACGATGATCTGCGTCGAATCGAACAGCGTGCCGTCCCAGTCGAAAGCGATCAGGTCAAAGCGGCGCGGTCGCGAGCGGGACATGGTCGGCGAATTTCGTGAGTTCGGGCGGCAGCGGCGCCATCAGTGTGGTGCGTTGCGCGCTTGCCGGATGGTCGAACTGTAAACGCCAGGCATGCAGGAACATGCGCTTGAGCCCCTGCTTGTGCAGGACGCGGTTGAGGTCGTAGTCGCCGTATTTGTCGTCGCCCGCGATCGGGTGGCCCCGGGACGCCAGATGTACCCGGATCTGGTGCGTGCGCCCGGTCTTGATGGTGACTTCGAGCAACGTGAAGGTGCCCCCGCCGATTGCGACACGACCCGCAACTTTCACCAGCGTGATCGAGCGCAGCCCGTCGGGATCGTCCCTGGCCACTACCTTGACTCGCCTTTCACCGTCGGCCTGGAGGTATTTGTGCAAGGCCAGGTCGATCACTTTCTCGCGGGCAGGCCAGGCGCCAGTGACGAGGGCCAGGTAGGTCTTGCCCGTTTCGCGTTCGCGGAACTGCTCCTGCAGCGCTGTCAACGCGGAGCGTTTCTTCGCGATCAACAGGATGCCCGACGTCTCCCGGTCCAGCCGATGCACCAGTTCAAGGAATTTCGCGCCGGGGCGGGCCTGCCGCAGTTGCTCGATCACGCCGAAGCTGACGCCGCTGCCGCCGTGCACGGCGACCCCGGCCGGCTTGTCGAGCACGATCAGATGCTCGTCTTCCAGCAGGATCGGGAACTCACGGGCCGGCGCCGGATGGTCCAGTTTGTCGGCCGCGCTTTCCGAAAGGCGCACCGGCGGCAATCGGACTTTGTCGCCGGTCGCGATCCGGGTATCGGCGGAGGCACGGCCCTTGTTCACCCGCACTTCGCCGCTGCGGATGATGCGGTAAACATGGGTCTTGGGGACGCCTTTGAGGTGGCGGATCAGAAAGTTGTCGAGACGCTGTCCCGCCGATTCGTCGTCCACTTCCAGCCATTTCACCTGTGCGGTTGCAGGCGCGCCATTGCCCCCTATAATATGTTTCACTAGCGTAACGCTGTAAGTGGTTGATTTGTCTGGAGTTTAATCCACACACTGCCGCCGGCTGCGCTGGAAGGTCGATGCCACTGGCACCGGACGCGCGCGGATTGCAGGCAGATGCCTGCGGAGGCCCGCACCGGCGCCAGAGCTGCGACGCCTTGAAACAAGTTACGGAATACCTCACCGCCAGCGCGTAGCTGGCGGCGGACCAAGCGAGAACTCCTGTGTTGATGGCGCTCCTTCTCACTTTCTACCGGTGGCTGACAGCCCCGGTTGGAGGCATGGAACGGCCACCTGCCCGCTCCCCGCGGGTGCATGCTGCTGCGAAACATGTAGCACGCCAGTGCCGCCCTCCGGGCCGGCCGTTCTTCGCTCCTGTCCACCAGCCCCTGCCACGTCTGTTGAGCTAGAGCTCGGCCGCCCACGTCGCACCGGCAATTCCGTTCGTTTCGAAGCGTCTGCCAGGCATCGTTGACCCGCAAGGGTCGTCATCAGCCATTGCGGGACAGGCCGGCATTGCGAAGCAATCTGCACTGCCCTCAACCGGCTAGAAGTGAAAAGAAGGTGACGCTATGAAGCGCATGCTGATAAATGCCACGCAAGCGGAAGAACGCCGGCTGGCAATCGTCGATGGACAGAAACTCCTCGATTACGAAATCGAGATCGAAGGGCGCGAACAGCGCAAGGGCAACATCTACAAGGCGGTGGTGACGCGGGTCGAACCTTCGCTCGAAGCCTGCTTCGTCGACTACGGCGAAGACCGGCACGGCTTCCTGCCGTTCAAGGAAATCTCCAAGACCTACTTCACACCGGGCATTTCCGCTTCGCAGGCGCGCATCAGCGACGCCATCAGGGAAGGCCAGGAACTGCTGGTGCAGGTCGAAAAGGAAGAGCGGGGCAACAAGGGAGCGGCACTGACCACCTTCGTCTCGCTCGCCGGCCGTTATGTCGTCCTCATGCCCAACAACCCGCGCGGGGGCGGGGTCAGCCGCCGCATCGAGGGCGACGACCGGGCCGAACTGAAGGAGGCGATGGACCAGCTCGAATACCCGAACGGGATGTCCATCATCGCCCGCACCGCGGGCATCGGCCGCAGCGCGCCGGAACTGCAGTGGGACCTGAATTACCTGCTCAAGCTGTGGAACGCCATCGACGGCGCATCCACCGGCGGCAAGGGTGCTTTCCTTATCTACCAGGAATCGTCGCTCGTGATCCGCGCGATCCGTGACTACTTCAACAACGATATCGGCGACATCCTGATCGACACCGACGACGTCTACGACCAGGCCCAGCAGTTCATGGCGCATGTGATGCCCGAGCATGCGGCCCGCGTGAAGCGCTATCGCGACGACGCCCCGCTGTTCTCGCGCTTCCAGATCGAGCACCAGATCGAATCGGCCTATGCCCGGGAAGTGAAGCTGCCGTCCGGCGGTGTGGTCGTGATCGACCATACCGAAGCGCTGGTGTCGATCGACGTCAATTCTGCGCGCGCCATCAAGGGCGGCGACATCGAGGAGACCGCCACCCGCACCAATCTGGAAGCCGCCGACGAAGTGGCACGCCAGATGCGGCTGCGCGACCTGGGCGGCCTGATCGTGATCGACTTCATCGACATGGAAGAGTCGAAGAACCGGCGTGAAGTCGAAAACCGCCTGCGCGACGCGCTGCGGCAAGACCGGGCCCGGGTCCAGTTCGGCACCATCAGCAAGTTCGGCCTGATGGAAATGAGCCGCCAGCGGCTGCGTCCGGCCTTGAGCGAAGGCGCCTCCATTCCCTGCCCGCGCTGCGGCGGCCACGGCCACATCCGGGACACCGAGAGCTCGGCGCTGCAGATCCTGCGGATCATCCAGGAAGAGTCGATGAAGGACAGCACGGCCTCCGTGCTGTGCCAGGTGCCGGTCGAAGTCGCGTCGTTCCTGCTGAACGAAAAGCGCGCCGAGATCGCCAAGATCGAGTTCAAGCAGCGCATCAATGTGCTGATGGTGCCGAACAAGACACTGGAGACGCCGAACTACCGGCTGGAACGCCTGAAGCACGACGACCCGCGCCTGGACAACGTCCAGGCCAGCTACCACATGGCCGAGGAAATCGAAGATCCGACGACGGTGACGCGCCGTTCGCAGGAGCGCGCCAACAAGCAGGAACCCGTCATCAAGGGCGTGCTGCCTGACGCGCCCGCCCCGATCGCGGTGCCGCGACCGGAACCGGCAAAGGCGGCCGAGCCGGTGGCCAGGACGCCGGTGCAAGCTCCGGTTGCCGCGCCTCTGCCGGCGGCAGCAATGTCGGAAACCGGGTTCATGGGCTGGCTCAAGGGCCTGTTCGGCGCTCCGGCCCCGGTGGCGGCACCGGTCGTGAAACTCGTGGTGGAGCCGAAGAAGGAAGAGAAGCGCGAAGGCCGCGGTGGCCGGGATGGCGAACCGCGGCGCGACAGCCGGGACGGCGAGCGCGGCGGTAGCCGGCGCGGCGAAGGCCGAGGCGACGGCCGCCGTGGCGGCCGCGGTGGCCGTGACGGTGAGCCTCGCCGCGGCGAAAGTCGCGAAGGCCGTGAACCCGCGCGCGCAGCGGAAGGAATGGATGGCCAACCGCGCCCGAACGAGGGCCGCGGCCGCGACGGCGAGCAGCGCCGGGACGGGCGTGGTGAACGCGCCGATGGAAACCGCGAACCACGCGAGCCCAGGGAGCCACGTGAGGCCCGCGACACCCGCGAGCCGCGTGAGCCACGCGAACCTCGCCCGGAACGCGGGGAGCGCGGCGAAGGCCGCGGTCCGCGCCGTGATGGAGAGAACCGCACGCCGGTGGAGCCGGCCGAGAACGGCATTCCGGGTACACCGTTCCAGCCTGGACCGGGAGCCGAGCAGGGCCCGCGTCCAGAACGCAGCCCACGCGGCGATGGCCGGCGCGAGCGCGGTGAGCGTGGCGGCGAAGGCCGGCGCGAACGGGGGGAACGAGGCGAGCGGGGTCCACGTCACGACGGTGGACCACGCACCGAGGCCGGTCAGCCGCAACCAGGCGAGGTTGAAGCGCTTGCCGGCGCCTCCGGTTCAGTCGGCGTTCCTTCGGAACCGGCCCGTCCCCAGCAGTCCGCCGCCGAAGTGGTGCTCGAGACGCACACCCATGGCAACGGCCAGCGGCCAGCGGCCGACGACGAAGAGCCCCGCCGTGGCAGGTCTCGTGACCGTGGTCGCGACCGTGGCGATCGTCCGGCGCCCGAAGAAGGCGGTAGCGGGCAAGCGGCCAGCGCCGACATCCCGGTTGCCCCGACCCATGACATGCCGCCGCCGGTGCCGGCGGAACGGCAGCGCTATTCCACCGGGTTCGCCAGCCAGGATGCTGGTCCCTCGAGCGTCGCCCGCGATGCAACGCCGCAGCAGGGCGCGACCGCCCAGGCGGCCGGGAGCCGGCAGCAGGCGCCGATCGTTGAACCCAGCCGCAACGACGCCACGGCGGCCCGGGGCGGCCTGCCCCGGGTCGGGCGCTTCGAGTTACCGGTGGGCGAACTGGCCCAGGTGGCCCAGGTGTCGGGACTGCATTGGGTCAACTCCGACGCCGACAAGATCGCCGCCGTGCAGGCTGCCATCGCTGCCGAGCCAATGCCGATCCGGATGCCGCGCGAGCGGGCTCCGGCCGTGGTCGTCCCGGAAGGTGCATTGGTGCTGGTCGAAACCAAGCGCGACCTGCGCGAGATGAAACTGCCTTTCGAGCAAAACGGAGAAGCCGCTCCGCCGCAGTAACGGCCCTCTCCCGCGAATGCCCGGTTCGAGGCAACGGTGGGAGAGCGTTTAC
>JAYUHN010000131.1:0-2216 GCA_043766965.1 Ramlibacter sp.
CGGCACGTCGAGCTTCAGCCGTTCACCGGGTACCGTAGCCTCACCATGGGCGCGTTGGGCGGCGTGCAGACGGATTTCGCGGAGCTGATGCGGGTGACCACGGTGGGAAACCGCGAGCGGGTCGAACAGTTGCTGTCGCGGATGGAGGCCTACCCGCAGGCGATGGACCAGGAGATCGCGCGCATGCGGGAAGGCATTCCGCTCGGATGGGTACCGGCCAGGGCGGTGCTCGCGCGCGTGCTCGCGCAGATCGACCAGCAGCTCGCGGCCGCTACCGGGACAGGCCCCTTTGGCGAGCCGTTCATGCGCATGGGCAGCGACATCCCGGCGGCGGAACGGCAGGCGCTGCAAGCGCGCGGCCGCGAAGCCGTCGACCGGTACGTGCTGCCCACCTTGCGCAAGCTGCGAACCTTCGTCGCCACCGAGTACAGCGCGAAAGCCCCGGCGAGCGGCGCGATGCGCGACTATCCTGACGGCGGGCGCGTGTACGAGATCGTGGTGCGCCACCGGACCACCACCACGCTGTCGCCGGCGGAAATCCATGCGATCGGCCAGCGTGAACTGGTACGGCTGCGGGCCGAAATGGAGACCGTGATGCGCGACACGAAGTTCGAAGGCAGCTTCGCGGACTTCAACGTGTACCTGAACACCGACCCGCGGTTCTTTCACCGGTCACCCGAGGCGCTGCTCACCGGCTACCGCGACATTGCCAAGCGCATCGACGCCGAACTGCCGCGCCTCTTCGCGGAACTGCCCCGGCTTCCTTACGGCGTGCGTGCGATGCAGGAGTTCGAAGGCCCGGACGCGGCGGAGAACTACAGCCCTCCGGCGCTGGACGGCACACGGCCGGGCTACTTCAATGCCAACACGGCGGGCTGGCGCCGCCGGCCGATCTGGAAGATGGAAACGCTCACGACGCATGAAGCAGTGCCGGGCCACCATCTGCAGATCGCCCGGGCGGTTGAACTGGGCTCGCTGCCGAAGTTCCGGCGCGAGTCCGACTACACGGCGTTCGTCGAAGGCTGGGCGGTATATGCCGAGACACTGGGCCGCGAGATCGGGCTGTACCAGGATTCCTACAGCCTTTTCGGCCACCTTCAATGGCAGGCGTTTCGCGCAGCGCGGCTGGTGGTGGACACCGGTATTCACAGCCTGGGCTGGTCGCGCCAGCAGGCGATCGACTTCATGGTCGACAGGACGGGCATGGGCCGTCCGTTCGTCGAATCGGAGGTGGATCGCTACACCTCGCAGCCGGGCCAGGCGCTTGGCTACATGATCGGCAAACTGAGAATCACCGAGTTGCGTGACCGGGCCAGGGCGCGGCTGGGCGAGCGCTTCGACCTGCGCCGCTTCCACAATGCCGTGATCGACCAGGGCGCCCTGCCACTGGACGTGCTCGGGACAGTGATCGACGAGTGGATCGCTGCCGAACTCGCGCGCTGACAGCGGCAGTTCGAGCGCGTCCTATGGCAGCTCGAACGCCGGAAGCTTCTTTGCCACCGCCACGTTCTTCAACGTCGCATACACCGGCACGCCGCCCTTGTACTTCGGGTAATCCTCGCCCTGGATCAAGGGCAGCAGGTAGCGCTTGCAGGGCGCGGTGATGCCGAATCCGTCGGCGGTGATGAAATTGCGCGGCATGAATTTTTCGACGTTCGCCACCTTCGACAGCTGTGCGACGCCGATCTTGTACTTGTAAGGGGCGTCGCTGACGCGGTCGATCGTCGGCATGACCGCGTTATGGCCTTTGAGCGCGAGCAGCACCGCTGCCTTGCCCAGCTCGTAGGCCTGCTTGACGTCGGTCCTGGAGGCGATGTGGCGCGCCGAGCGCTGCAGGTAATCAGCGACCGCCCAGTGGAACTTGTGGCCCAGCGCCTGCTTGACCATGTTGGCCACCACCGGAGCGGCGCCACCAAGCTGGGCGTGGCCGAAGGCGTCGCGTGTTCCCTGCTCGGCCAGGAAGCGGCCGTCCGGGTAATGGCAGCCTTCGGACACCACCACCGTGCAGTAGCCATGCGTCTTCACCAGCGCCTCGACGCGCGCCAGGAACTTCTTTTCGTCGAATTCGATCTCGGGAAACAGCACGACCACCGGAATGCCCTGGTCCTCGATCAGACCGCCGGCCGCCGCGATCCACCCCGCGTGCCGCCCCATGACTTCCAGCACGAAGACCTTGGTGGAAGTCCGTGCCATCGAACGCACGTCGAACGAGGCTT
>JAYUHN010000132.1:0-5954 GCA_043766965.1 Ramlibacter sp.
CCGGCGCAGTCAGACGCCCGCGAGCCGGTGGTGCGAGCCTTGAACGTCGCGGATCGCCTGGGGTCCCAGCGAGCCGCCCAGCATTCCGGCGAAGCTCGCGAGCAGGCCCGCCAGCTGCGCCGGAAACCATTCGCCGGCCGGCGTCGCGAGGAACAGCAACCAGGCCACGACCCCCAGCACGATCGCAAACAGCGCCCCCTGGGTGCTGGCTTTCTTCCAGTAAAGGCCTGCCACCAGCGGAACGAAGGCTCCGACCAGCGTCACCTGGTAGGCGCCGGAAACCATCTCATAGATCGGCTTGCCCTGCGAATAGATGGCGTAGGCCAGCACGCACAGGCTGAACACGAGCACCGTGATGCGCATCGTCATCAGCTCCTGCCGGTCGCTGGTTCGCGGCCGGAACTGGCGCCAGATGTTTTCTGTGAAGGTCACGCTGGGGGCCAGCAAAGTCGCCGACGCCGTCGACTTGATGGCCGAGAGCAGCGCGCCGAAGAACAGCACCTGCATCACGAACGGCATCTTTTCCAGCACCAGGGTCGGCAGGATTTTCTGCGGATCGTCCTTGAGCAACACCGCTGTCTGCTCCGGCATGATGATCAACGCGCTGGCGACCAGGAACATCGGCACGAAGGCGAACAGGATGTAACAGACGCCGCCGATCACCGGTCCGTTGCGGGCGGCGCTTTCCTTGTTGGCCGACATCACGCGCTGGAACACGTCCTGTTGCGGGATCGAGCCGAGCATCATCGTGATGGCCGCCGCGAAGAAAAACAGGATGTCCTTGAAGCTGGGCTCGGGCCAGAACTTGAACATGTCGCGGCTGACCGCGAGTGAAATGACCTTGTCGGCGCCGCCCGCCATGTCGCCGGCGAAAACGGCCAGGATCGCGAGGCCGACCACCAGGATGATCATCTGGATGAAGTCGGTGACCGCCACCGACCACATGCCGCCGAACAGGGTGTAGGCGAGAATCGAAACAACCCCGATCGCCATCCCGGCCGGAATGCCGATCGCACCGTCGGAGAGCAGGTTGAACACCAGGCCGAGCGCGGTGACCTGCGCCGAGACCCAACCCAGATAGCTCAGCATGATGATCAGCGAGCACAGGATCTCGACCACGCGCCCGAAGCGCTCGCGGTAATAGTCGCTGATCGTCAGCAGCGTCATCTTGTACAGCTTGCCGGCGAAGAACAGCCCGACCAGGATCAGGCAGGTGCCGGCGCCGAACGGGTCTTCGACCACGCCGTTGAGCCCGTTGTTGACGAACTTGGCCGGGATGCCGAGCACGGTCTCGGACCCGAACCAGGTGGCGAAGGTGGTCGTCACGATCATGACCAGCGGCAGGTGCCGCCCGGCGATGGCGAAATCGGCCGTGGTCTTCACGCGCTTTGCCGCATACAGCCCGATGCCGATGGTGACCAGCAGATAGACAACGACCAGCGTCAGCAGCATCGCGCTCTCCTCGTTGTCAGAACATGCGAACCCGCAGCAGCACCTGCATGGCCAGCAAGCCCAATGCAAAACCGATGCCACCGTAGATGATTCCCTGCAGCAGCCGGTTGGTGCGGCGCTGCTCGGCCAGCAGCTCGGTCAGCTCGCCGCGGTGGTCGCGGGAGCGATGTTTCAGGTAGTCGTGCAGCAGCCTCGGCAACTCCGGCAGCATCTTGGCGTAGCGCGGGGCCTGGTCCTTGAGTTCTTCCAGCAGCTTCTGCGGCCCGATCTGCCCGAGCATCCAGGTTTCGAGGAACGGCTTGGCTGTATTCCACAGGTCGAGATCAGGATCGAGCTGGCGGCCCAGCCCTTCGATGTTGAGCAGGGTCTTTTGCAGCAACACCAGCTGCGGCTGGATTTCGACCCGGAACCGGCGCGAGGTCTGGAACAGCCGCATCAACACCATGCCCAGGGAGATCTCGCGCAGGGGCCGGTCGAAGTAAGGTTCGCAGACCGTGCGGACGGCGGCTTCGAGCTCGTCCACCCGGGTGTCGGCCGGCACCCAGCCGGATTCGATGTGCAGCTCGGCGACCCGCTTGTAATCGCGCCGGAAGAAGGCCGTGAAGTTCTGCGCCAGGTATTCCTTGTCGTGCTCGGTCAGCGTGCCGACGATGCCGAAATCGAGCGAGATGTAGCGCCCGAAGGTGGCCGGCGCGAGACTGACCTGGATGTTGCCCGGATGCATGTCGGCGTGGAAGAAACCATCGCGGAACACCTGCGTGAAGAAAATGGTGACGCCGTCCCGGGCCAGCTGCCGCAGGTCCACTCCCGCCTCCACCAGCCGGTCGATCTGGCTGATCGGAACGCCGGTCATGCGCTCCATCACCAGCACTTCCGGATGGCAGAAATCCCAGAGCATTTCCGGGATCAGGACCAGGTTCAAGCCGGCCATGTTGCGCCGCAGTTGCGCGGCATTGGCGGCCTCGCGCACCAGGTCCAGCTCGTCGTGCAGGTACTTGTCGAATTCCCAGACCACTTCGCGCGGCTTCAGGCGCTTGCCGTCGGCGGAAAGGCTTTCGACCCAGCCGGCCATCATCCGCATCAGCGCCAGATCCTTTTCGATCACCGCCAGCATGCCCGGGCGGAGCACCTTCACGGCGACGTCGCGCAGCTTGCCCTGGCGGTCCTTGACGGTGGCGAAGTGCACCTGCGCGATCGATGCGCTGGCCACCGGCTCGCGTTCGAATGTTTCGAACACCGACGCCAGCGGCCGGCGGAAAGCCCGCTCGATGGTCGCCACCGCGATGTCCGGGTCGAATGGCGGCACGCGGTCCTGCAGCCGCTCGAGCTCGTCCGCGATGTCGTGCGGCAGCAGGTCGCGCCGCGTCGAGAGCACCTGGCCGAACTTGACGAAGATCGGCCCGAGATGTTCCAGCGCGAGGCGCAGCCGGCGGCCCCGGGGCGCATCCAGGCGCCGCCCGAATGCCAGCACTCGCGCCAGGGTGCGCAGGCCCGGCTGGCGAAAGCTGCTCAGGACCAGCTCGTCCAGCCCGTACCGCAACGCCACCCACAAGATGACGAAGCCGCGCACGTATCTGGTCATGCGCCGGTTGGCCCGGCAGCGGGAGGCTCCGTGGCCGCAACCGGCGGCGAGGGCGCGAATTTCCGCAGCGCCTCGGCCATCCGGCGCCCCATTCCTGCGAGCGCATGGGCCGGCGCGTCGCCGATGACGCGCGACAGGTCTTCTTCGACGTCCCAGCGCACATGATCGACCAGCCAGTTGATTTCAGCGGCGAACTGCACGTCGCCGGCGA
This sequence comes from Ramlibacter sp., assembly GCA_043766965.1. Lineage (GTDB taxonomy): Bacteria > Pseudomonadota > Gammaproteobacteria > Burkholderiales > Burkholderiaceae_C > Ramlibacter. The sequence goes on from JAYUHN010000132.1 coordinate 3,246, forward strand.
TCCGCACCGGCGGCTTGTCACCCCGGCCGGCGGCCTGCACCAGCTGCCAGGGAGACTCTTCGGTCAAGGTCAGGGTGAGGTCCGGCGCCGCACTGGCCGGCGCCAGGTCCAGCAACCCGGCCGGCGTGGTCAGTAAGCGCATCGAAAACTTGCGCCAGTGGGCCTCGACCACCCGGCCCTTCTGGCGGGCCAGCCGGGCCTGCGCTTCCGGTTCCTGCATCAGGACGTGGTTGAGAAAAAGCACCAGCCGGCGCTGCACATCGTCGACCAGCCAGGACGGCGGTTGCAAGCCCTTCGCGAGCCGGTCGACAAGGACGTCCAGGAACGGAAAAGGGGACTGTGTTGCCATAGTCCCCTGATTATGCGGTGCCTGTTTGCAGGCACACAGCGCAAGGCCTTACTGCAATGCCTGCACCCCGGCGACCAGCCAGCCGCTCTGCCCGCTCTTGGGCTTGGTCATGTTCCACACTTCGCGGAACGGACTCGGACCGGAGGTCGGCTCTTCCCGGATCATTCCGGAGAATTCGACGCTCGCCATGTAGTCGTTGCCGAGATCCTCGATCCCAAGAAGCTGCGCTTCGAGCATGACGACCTCGGTCTTGTTCGGAATGCCGCTGGTTTGTCCTTCGCGCTCCCCGAGCTGCGACCGGATCTCGCCCAGCATGTCGTCCGTCATCATGGAACGCAGGGTTCCCATGTCGGAGCGGTCCCAGGCATCCTGCAGCGTGGTGAAGTTGCGCTTGGCCGCTGCGAGGAATCCATCGGTGTCGAAGCCGGGCGGGATGCCCCAGTTCTGCGACCCGCCCAGCGCCGAGCCGATCTGGACCCCGGTGCCGGCGGTGCCGTTCTTGGCCGAATCGAAGGCCATGCTATTGCGCTCCCAGGGACGGGCCGAGGCGTCGTTGCCCACCTTGTCCGGGCTGTACTGCGCCACCGGTCGTGCCGATTCGGCACCCGCACCCTGGAACGCATAGGGAGAGTTGGCCTGGGGCTGCCCGCCCGCTGCCCGGCGGCGCACGAAGTAGCCGATCACCATCATCACCGCCAGCGCGAGCAAGGCGAACATCAGGATGTTTCCGAACGCGCCGCCCAAGCCGAGCGAGTGCGCCAGCCAGGCCAGGCCCAGCCCGGCCGCCAGGCCGCCAAGCATCGCGCCCCAGGGTCGCTTCGGCGGCGTGACCGCCGGCGCGGCGGGAGCCGTGGGCCGCGCTGCGTTGTTCGCGTTCTGGGCAGTGTTCGGCGCCGCCGGCGGCGCCGCCTGACGCTGCGTCACGTTGCCCGACTGCCGGCCCATCGAGCCGCCGCCGCCCAGGCGACGGGCCGCATCCGCGTCCACGCTGCCGAACGCCAGCAGCATCACCAACACCAAAGACCAGAATTTCATGATCGTCTCCTGCTTTCCAAGTAAGTCACCAGCGATGCCTCAACACTTGATTCCAACATGCAACGCCACGACACCGCCCGTGAGGTTGTGATAGTCCACATGCCCAAACCCGGCTTTCTTCATCAGCGTCTTCAGTTCTTCCTGTCCCGGGTGCATGCGGATCGACTCGGCCAGATAGCGGTAACTGTCGGCATCCCCGGCCACCAGGCGGCCCAGCTGCGGCAGCACCTTGAAAGAGTACCAGTCGTACGCCCTTGCCATAGGTCGGGGCACTTTGGAGAATTCAAGGACCAGCAGCTTCCCGCCCGGCTTCAATACCCGGTTCATTTCCGCTAGCGCGAGCTCCTTGCGCGTCATATTGCGCAAGCCGAACGCAACGCTCACCAGGTCGAACCGTGCATCGGCGAACGGCAGTTTTTCGCCGTCGCAAACCAGTGTCGGCAGGGAGACACCGGCGTCCAGCAGACGGTCGCGCCCGGTGCGCAGCATCGCTTCGTTGACGTCGGTGTGGACCACCCGGCCGGTCAGGCCGGCCTTCCTGGCGAATGCCAGCGCCAGGTCGCCCGTGCCCCCGGCGATATCAAGCACCTGCTGGCCTTCCTGCACGTTGGCAACCAGAACGGTGAACGCCTTCCAGGCGCGGTGCAGACCGAGCGACATCAGGTCGTTCATCAGGTCGTACTTCGGAGCCACGGAGTCGAACACGCCCCGCACCTTGCGGGCCTTGTCGCGCTCGTCCACGGATTCGAAGCCGAAATGGGTGCTGCTCATAGCCCGATGCTAGGGCTGATTGGAAGCTGACGGGGTCACAACCCTGAAACAAAGCAGAAATTCTGTCCTTCAGTGCGATCCGCAGGCGTGGCCGCCCTTTTCCGGCATCGCCGAGTCGCGCCCGACGCCGGCCGCCTGCAGCCGTTTTTCGTAGTCGCTCCAGAGCTGGTCCTGCTGGGAGCCGAGGAAATACAGGTAATCCCAGGAAAAGATGCCGGTGTCGTGGCCATCCGAAAAACTGGGCTGCACCGCGTAATTGCCGACCGGCTCCAGCCCGGCAAGCCCGACTTCCCGCTTGCCGGTCTGCAGCACCTCCTGGCCGGGACCATGGCCCTGGACTTCGGCCGAAGGCGAATAGATGCGCATCAGCTCGAACGGAATCCGAAAGGTCTGGCCGTCGGAAAAGCTGACTTCGAGCACGCGCGACTGGCTGTGCACCGTGATGTCGATGGGGGTCGGCGCCCCGGACTGCAGACCTGCCATGTCAACTGCCCCGGGGACTCAAAAGCGCACCGACAGGTTGACGTAGACCCGATCGTCGCCGCGCTGGGGCG
>JAYUHN010000133.1:0-5944 GCA_043766965.1 Ramlibacter sp.
CCCGCGCCGATGACGGCGATCCTGGACGGGGAAGAGGCGCTGGGGCGGAACGGCATCGATGTTTTCTTTCTGGGCATTCCAGGCTAACTCTATACGCACAGGCCCAGGCTTCCGCCGCGCGCCGCGGATTCGCCTCAGCCGACGCGACCGAGCGCCTTCAGGATCTTTTCCGGCGTGATCGGTTGCGACCAGACCTGCGCACCCAGCGGCGCCAGTGCATCGTTGATCGCATTCATCACCGCCGCCGGTGCCCCCGCGGTGCCGGCTTCTCCGGCGCCCTTGGCCCCGAGCTGGCTGCTGCGGGTGAGCGTCTGCACGTGGCCGACCTCGATGTCCGGCATCTCCGCGCTCATGGGCACCAGATAATCGGCCATGCTGGCATTGCGCATCAATCCCTGGTCGTCGTACAGGCACTCTTCCAGCAGGGCGCCGCCGATGCCCTGCACGATCGCGCCGCGAATCTGTTCGTCGACCAGCTTGGGGTTGATCACGCGGCCGCAGTCCTCCACGGCCCAGTGCCGCAGCAGCTTGACCCAGCCGGTTTCAGCATCCACTTCGACATGGCAGGCCTGCACGCCGTTGGTGAAGATGAAGGGGTAGTCTCGCTGGGCGTAGTGACGCGTCACCACCAGCTCGGGCGTGAAATCGGCCGGCAGCGTGTCGGAGCGGAAGTACGCGATGCGCCCGAGCTCCGACAAAGGCAGCAAGGGCATGCGCGAGTTCGCATCGACCACCTGGCCGCGGTACACGGCCAGCGACGCCGCATCCCGCTTCAGGATGGCCGCCGCCAGTTTCAGGATGTTGGCCCGCAGCGCCTGCCCGGCCAGCAGCACGGCCTCTCCGCCGATGCCGGCGCCGCGCGAGGCCCAGGTGCCTCCGCCGTACGGCGTCACGTCGGTGTCGCCGGTGACGACCCGCACCAGTTCGAGGTCGACACCGACAGCGTCGGCGGCGATCTGCCGGAAGATGCCTTCGCTGCCCTGGCCCTGCTCCCCGACGCCGCTGCTGACGGTCACCGCCCCGGATGGATCGAGCCGCATGGTGGCGCCATCCTGCGATGCGATGCGCGCGCCCCCGACACCGTAGAACGCGGCGCCCGGATTGGTCAGTTCGATCAGGGTCGCGAACCCGATACCGCGGTAGATGCCCTGCGCCCGCAACGCGGCCTGCCCGGCCAGCAGTGCGCGGTAATCCATCATGGCTTCGATCTTGCGCAGGCACGCCTGGTGCGACAGGACTTCCAGCCGGATGCCGCTGGCGCCGGTGGCCGGATACGCATCGTCCGGGATCACGTTGCGGCGGCGCAGCTCGAGCGGGTCCATGCCGAGCTTGCGCGCCGCCAGGTCCACCAGCCCTTCGGTGACGGCGCAGGCGATCGGGTGGCCGACGCCGCGGTACTGGCAGGTCGGCGTCTTGTTCTGGAACACGACCTTCAGCTGGGCGCGGTACTGCTTGTGCCGGTACGGCCCGCCCACCAGGTTCACCACCTGGTTGCCTTCGATCGCGCTGGTGCGCGGAAACATCGAATAGGGTCCGATGCCGGTCAGGTCGTCGATCTCGAACGCCAGGATCTCCCCGTCCCGGCTGGCGGCAATCCGGCCCTTGACGCGGTGATGGCGTGCATGGATGTCGCTGGTGAACGACTCGATGCGGTCGGCCACGAACTTCACCGGCCGCCGGCACAGGATCGCCAGTGCGACGGTGGCGAAGTCGTCCGGGTATGCGTGCACCTTGATGCCGAAGGAGCCGCCGACGTCCTTGCACACCACCCGGACCGCCGATTCGGGCAGGTCGAACTGGCGCGCGTACAGGTCCTGCATCATGTGCGGCGCCTGGAACGAGTGGTAGACGGTGAGCCGCCGGTCGGCCGGGTTCCAGTCGGCGATCTGCGAACGGGGTTCCAGCGTGACTCCGGTGTGGCGGGCAAATTCGAAGGTGGCCTGCGCCACCACGTCGGCTCGCGCGAAAGCGGCGTCGACTCCGCCGGTGTCGAGCGTGCGGGCGAAGCACAGGTTGTCGCCAAGCTCGGGATGGATCAGGGGCGTGCCGGCATCGAGTGCCGTTTCGATGTCCACCACCGGCGGCAGTCGTTCGAACTGCACGTCGACCAGCTGCAGCGCATCCTCGGCCTGCGCGCGTGTTTCGGCCACGACCGCCACCACTGCCTCGCCTTGCCAGCAGGCCCGATCGACGGCCAGCGGATATTGCGGCGCCGACTTCATGCCCACCAGGTGCGCGAGCGTCGCCACCCACGGTTTGCACACCTTGGCCAGGTCATGGCCGTCGGCCACCATGATCACCCCGGGCATGGCGCGAGCCGCGGCGGTATCGATCCGCACGATGCGGCAATGCGCCACCGGATTGCGCCAGTAAACGACGTGCCCCATGCGCGGCAGTTCGATGTCGTCGACGTAGCAGCCCTGGCCCTGGACCAGCCGCTGTGCGCTCGGCCTGGGGCTGCGCGCGCCGATGTAGCGCGGATCGTCGGTCAGGGCGTGCGCCGGCCCGGGCTCGTCGGCGGTGCGCTGCGGACGTTCCTCCACCTCCGTGCCGGTGCCTCGGTGCTGCCGGCCGCTCAAACCGCAACCCCGCGACCGGCCCGTAGCGCCAGTGTTTCGCAGATGGCATCGACGATGGCGTGGTAGCCGGTGCAGCGACAGTAATTGCCGCTCATCCACTCGCGGACGTCGCTACGGCTGGCATCAGGCTTTTGTTCCAGCAGTTCCTTGGCGGCCATCACCATGCCCGGCGTGCAGAACCCGCACTGCAGGGCGTGGTGCCGGACGAAGGCGTCCTGCAGGTCGCGCACGTCGCCGTCGTGGCTCAGGCCTTCGATGGTGCGGACGCTGCGACCCTGCGCCTGCACCGCCAGGGTCAGGCAGCCGCGCACGATGCGGCCGTCGAGTTCGACCGTGCAGGCGCCGCACACGCCCTGTTCGCAGCCCAGGTGCGAGCCTTTCAATCCCAGGTCTTCCCGCAGGAAGTCGACCAGATGCTGGCGTGGCCGGACACTGCGCTGGTGCCGCTCGCCGTTGACGGCGAGGCTGAGGGATTGAAGTTCGGCCAATCGGGACTCCCGTTCTACTGGTTTGCGGCGCTTACGCGGTGACGGCGCTGCGGGCGTCGTGGGCCGCGGCCAGCAGCCGCCGCGCGAGGACGGTCGCCAGATGACGCTTGGTTGCGCTGTCGTGGGTGAGGTCGCCGATCGGGTCGAGTTCGGCCTTGAGCGACGCCACCGCGATCTCGATCGTCGCTTGCTCCAGGGTCTTCCCGGCAAGCAGTGTTTCGGTGCGGCGCGCGCGGACCGGCGTGACGCCGATGCCCAGAAATGCCAGCCGCAGTTCACGCACCGTCCGGCCGTCGAAGCGGGCCGCCACCGCCAGGCCGGCGGTGGCGTAGTCGCCGTGCCGGCGCGCCAGTTCCTGGAAACCGAACCAGTCGCCCGGACCCGCGAGCGGAAGGTCGGCGCCAGTCACGATCTCGTCGGGCTGCAGGTCGACGGTGTAGAGCGAAAGGAAAAAGTCGGCAGCCGGGACGCGGCGCTTTCCGCCCGGCCCTTGCAGTGAGATGACGCCGTCCAGTGCCAGCAGGCAGCACGGCCACTCGGCGGCCGGATCGCCGTAAGCGATGGAGCCGCCCCAGGTGCCTGCATTGCGGATGGCGCGGTGACCGATATGCGGCGCCGCGGCGCAGAGCAGGGGCGCGTGTTGTGCGACCAGCGGTGATTCGTCGATCTGGCGGTGCGTCGTCAGCGCACCGATGTGCAACCGGCCTGCCTGCACGGATACCCCGCGCAGCGTGTCCAGGCCGGTGATGTCGATCAGCAGCGCCGGCTCCGACAGCCGCATGTTGAGCGTTGCCAGCAGGGTCTGGCCGCCGGCGAGGAGACGCGCGTCGTCGCCGTGCGCGGCGAGCAGCTCCAGAACCTGTTGCAGCGATCGCGCCTTGATGTAGTCGAAGTCGGGAGACTTCATGCGGCAGTGGCCAATTGTTCGCGCAACGCGATGAAGAACTGGTCGGCCAGTTGTTTGGCCGAGGCATCGATCATGCGCCCGCCGATCTGCCCAAGCTTGCCGCCGACCGCCGCGTTGACGGTGTAGGTGAGGCGCGTCTGGTCCCCGGAGTCGAGCAACACCACCTGCGACATTCCCGATGCCATTCCGGCGGCGCCGCCGGAGCCTTCGAACGCCATGATGCAGCGCCGTGGCGGCTCCATTTCGGACAGCGTCACCCGTCCCTGGAAGCGCGCGCGCACCGGTCCCATTTTCACCATGATCCGGAGCTGGCGCACCGTCGGCGACTCATCGGTGATTTCCTCGCAGCCGGGGATGCAGGCGCGCAGCACCACGGGGTCGTTCAGCGCGGACCACACGCGTTCGCGCGGCGCATTCACCATCACTTCGCCATTGAGTTCCATGTGCTGCCTGGAGTGCCATCCGTGTCCCGACACCGCTTGCGGGTTACTACGGATCGGCCTGTTGATCGGATGTTCAACAATGCTACGGACGGTTGGCGGTTTGGTAAACGGCATCGACCCCAGACAAACCCTGCAAGCCGGTTCATGCCCATCAGGATGTGCCCGGCCTCAACCAGCGCTGCCTGACCCACGACGGAGACCCCATGGCACTGAAGCTCAATCACTATTCGATCCGCACCACCGATCTCGATGCCACCCGCCGCTTTTACGAGTCGGTGCTGGGGCTGACGGTGGGCCCGCGGCCGGACTTTCCGTTCCCCGGCCTCTGGCTGTACCAGGGTGACCATGCCAGCATCGCCAATGCGGTGGTTCATGTCATCGGGCTCGATCGCAAGGACCCGCAGGGCCTCAAGAATTACCTGGGCGACCGCGATCCGGAGTCGCTCAAGGGCAGCGGCGCGGTCGACCACGTGGCGTTCTTTGCCGATGGCTTGCCGGCGATGCTGGCCCACCTGCGCGGGATGGGCATCGAGGCGCGGCAGCGCACCGTGCCGTCGGTGGGATTGCATCAGCTGTTCCTCGACGACCCCAACGGGCTGGTGGTCGAGCTCAATTACGCCGCGAGCGAATCGACCACGGCGGCCGTCGCCTGAGCGCATTCGCATGGCGCGCATCCTGATCGCGGGCGGTTCGCTGGGCGGCCTGATGGCCGCCAACGCGTTGCTGCGCGAGGGACACGAGGTGCTGGTGCTGGAGCGGGCCGGCGGCGCGATGGACGGCCGTGGCGCCGGCATCGTCACGCACCCGGCGCTGTTCGCGGGATTCCATCGTTGCGGGCTGGACCGCGAAACCGGTCTCGGCGTGGCGGTGCGCAAGCGCGTCACGCTGGACAGCAGCGGCGAGGTGCTGGGCGAACTGGAGATGGACCAGGTGCTGACGTCCTGGAGCCGGCTGTACCACCTGCTGCACGGCCTGTTGCCCGCGGCGTGCTATCGCCAGGGAGTGCAGGTGCGCCAGGTCGCGCAACACGGCGCCGGCGTCAGCGTGGTCACCGATTGCGGCACGCTTGAAGGCGACCTGCTGGTGGCCGCCGATGGCATCCGCTCGGCGGTGCGGGCGCAGCTGTGGCCGCAGGCGCAGCCGGAGTACGCCGGCTACGTGGCATGGCGCGGCGTGTGCGACGAAGCGGTGTTGTCGCAGCGCACGCTCGATTCGGTGTTTTCCCATTTTGGTTTCTGTCTGCCTCCCGGCGAACAGATCATCGGCTACCCGGTGGCCGGCGCCGGCAACAGCATGCAGGTGGGCCAGCGTGCCTACAACTTCGTCTGGTACCGGCCGGCGCCGGTCGGCGAGGCGCTGGACAGTTTGCTGACCGACGCGGACGGCGTGCATTATCCACTCGGTATCTCCCCCAACAAGGTGTCGTGGCGGGCCGTGGCCCAAATGCGGGCGGACGCCCGCGCGCTGCTGGCGCCGCAGTTCGCGGAGATGATCGAAAAGACCGCGCAGCCGTTTCTCCAGCCGATC
>JAYUHN010000134.1:0-15724 GCA_043766965.1 Ramlibacter sp.
AAACGCCTGCCCCTGCTCTGGACCGTGATGCGCGGAGATGCGCGGCAACTGTGGTTCGCGCTGCGCCATCCGGAGTCCCCGGGCTGGCTCAAGGTCGGCACGCTGATGATCGTGTTGTACGTCATCTCGCCGATCGACCTGATTCCCGACTTCATCCCGGTGATCGGTTTCCTGGATGACATCGTGCTGGTGCCACTGGCGATCCGCTGGCTGCTGAAGCGCCTGCCGCCTCACATCGCGCATGCCACGCGCTAGCTGACCTGCGATCCATAACTGCCTGATTTGTCATCCCCGGCTGCCTGTTTTGTCATCCCGGCCCCCGAGCCGGGATCCATCAGCGCCCGGCGCGTCAGCCACGTCCTACGTTAACAGCGGACCACAGGCGCAAAGCCGACTAAGCGCGCAGCCTGCCGCCGCAGTCCTACAAACCGCTGTGCTGCTGCGGGATCAGACTGATTTGCCCGCAACCTCACAACCAGGAGCAGCACATCGTTCCCACCGCCAGCGGCCCAGCACCGGCATTCTGGATTGCCGTGATCGTGGTTGCCGCGCTGGCGCTGGCCGAATTCCTCTTGACCATATGGCAGCGCCAGATTGAACAGGTCAGTGCGCCCGCGGCCATGACTTGTTCCGCGGCGCCAGTCCTGGATCCCGGCTCGGAGGCCAGGATGACAATAGACTAGGACGGGATGACAATAACCCAGGACGGGATGACAACAGCCTGGGACAGGATGGCAACAACCCAGTCCGGATGGCATCGGTTTTGAATCCGTCGCCGCGCGCGAACCTGGGTGCCGCCCCCGCTCCGGTCAGCTCAGGCCTTGCCTGCGAGCCGATCCTTCACCCGCAGCAGTTCTGCATGCGCGTACTCCACGAACGTGCGCACGCGAGCATTCCGGCGCAAGTCCGGATGCACCAGGATCCATAACGTCGCGGACGCTTCGGGCACCACGGCGCCAAGGCGCACCAGCTCGCGCTCAGCGTCGGCCACGAAGCATGGCAGGAAGCCGACACCCACGCCATCGCGCACCGCCGCGCAGCGGGCGAGCATCGAGTTGCTGCGAAACGCGGGGGTGGCGCCACTTGCGTGCTGCTCGATCAACTTTTCCATCGGCATGCCGGCCCGAGCCTCGTCTGCGCGCACCAGACGGTGCCCCGCCAGCTGTGCCAGCTCCGGCCGCTCCGGGTGGCGACGCAGGTACTCGTGGCTGGCATAAAGCGCCACTCCGATCGGGCACACACTGCGTGCGATGACGTCCTGCGAAGCCGGCGGCCCGCCCGCGCGGATCGCCACCTCTGCGGAGCGGCGCGTGAGGCTGGTGAATTCGCTGTCGATCACCAGGTCCAGCTCCATGGAGGGATGCCTCAGCAGAAATCCAGCGAGCACCGGCCCCAGCACGGTCTGCACCAGATCGTCGAGCGTGGCCACGCGGATCGATCCCGACAGCTTCTTGTCACGGCCCCCCAGTCGGCGCTCGGCCGCGAGCACCGAGGATTCCATGGCCTGCACGTGCCCGAGCAGCTCGGAGCCGGCCAGTGTCAGCGCGTAACCGCGCGAGCTGCGCACAAACAGGGCCGCGTTGAGATGGCTTTCGAGCACCCGCAGCCGCCGCAGCACTGTGGCAGGGCTGCTGTGCAAGGCGCGCGCGGCCGCGGAAATCGTTCCCGCCCTCGCAGCGGCAAGGAACATCTGCAGTTCGTCCCATGGGACCGGTTTTTCAGCCATGAAAAACCATTTTGCGCTCATCCATCTTTCCGGCGGCGACGTGCCGATGCACGATCAGCCCATGCCACCCCTCCGGGCGGCCCATCGAAAGGAACGAAGCATGGACCTTTACGTCGATCCGCTGGGCACCACCTCGCGCGCTGTGCTGGCACTGTGCCGGCACGACCGCATCGCACTCAGCGTTCACATCGTCTCGCTGATGAAGGGCGAGCATCACCAACCGCCATTGTCCGACCTGAATCCGAACCGGCTGGTGCCGGTGCTGGTGGACGGGGATTTCGTACTCACCGAATCGTCGGCGATCCTGCGCTACCTCGGGCGCATCCGCGGCTCGGGCCTGTACCCGGCCGAGCCCCGACGCGCCGCGCGCGTGGACGAACTGATGGCGTGGTTCGAGTCCAATTTCTACAAGGACTTCGGCTACCAGTACGTCTATCCGCAGCTGCTGCCGCACCACAAGCGTCCGGGGACAGCGAACGATGCGACGGTCGAATGGGGCCGCACCCAGTCGCGGCGCTGGCTGGCGGTGCTCGATGCGCACCTGTTGCGCGAGTGCGATCCGTTCCTGCTCGGGTCGAGCCCGAGCATCGCCGACTTCCACGGCGCGTCGATCCTCAGCCTGGGCGAGCTCGTGGGGTGCAATCTGGAGTCTTATCGAAACGTGCGCAGCTGGTACCTGGCGGTGACGCAACTCGAAAGCTGGCAGGCCGTGAACGCGGAGTTCAGCGGCTTCGCCCGCTCGCTGCAGGGACAGGGCTTCGTCGCCCTGGAGCCAGCGCATGCTTGATCTCCTTCAACGCACTGGTCCGCGACCGCAAACCAGCGAGGGCATCCCGCACCGGCAGCTCGATCAGAACCCGGATCCATCCGTTTTTGCGCTGGTGGCGGCACGGTGGGCCGACATGCCGGGAACGGTGCAGGGGCCAAGCGGCGTCTCGGTGCCCGGCGCCAGCGCGCTCTTTCTGCCGCAATGCCCGGAGTGCAATGACCGCTACGGCTTCATCCAGGGCCGCGAATTCGCGCACCTGCATCCGGCCGATGACGGCAGCTTCCACATGGCGCTCGCGCCGGACGACTTGCAAAGCGTGCTCGCACGCGGGTGGGGGGAGCTGCATCCATGGGCGCCGCTGGGGCGGGTGCTGCCCAACGTGGCCATGGTCTTCGCGCCAAGGGACCAACGCGAAGCGCAAATCGTCCTTGACATCGCCGCGGCTTCCATGCGCAATGCGCGGTGCGGCCGTCTCTCCGCACCAAAAGGAAACGCATCATGAACACCGGCTCCCGCATTACCTCGATTTCAAGGTGGAACGTCATGTTCGGCCTCGGCTTTGCCGTCCTGGGCATGGCGTTGGGCATCACCATGGCGATTTCCAAGAACCATGGGCAGCTCGTGACCCACGCGCATGTCATGCTGCTCGGCTTCGTGGTCTCGGTGCTCTATGGCGCGATCTATCGGCTTTGGCTGCCCACCGCCTCGGCCCGTATGGCCATGATCCAGACCGGCCTGCACCAGGTCGGTAGCGTGCTGATCGTCACTGGCCTGTATCTTCTCTACGGCGGCACCGCAACGGAAGATGCGCTGGGGCCGCTGCTGGGCCCTGGCTCCATCGCCGCGATTTCGTCAGCCGTGTTGATGCTCTACCAGGTGGTGCGCGCAGGACAGCCGCAGTCGACAGCCAGCGCGGAGATGCTGGTTCCCGCGAAGTCGTGAAGAGTCTGTCAGTGAGTGCCTGTCATCCCGGCCTCGAGCCGGGATCCATGCATTGGCGCAAATCGCGCGACGACAGCCTCTAGAACCCGCCTGCGCCGCGCACGAACTTCTGCACCCTTCGCCCGAAGCCCACTTCCGACGTGTACAGATTGCCCTCAGCGTCGATCGCGAGGTTGTGAATCCACTTGAACTCGCCGGCCATGCGACCGGTGCGGCCGAACTGGCCGACCTGCTGGCCATCGGAGCGACGCAGGATGTAGATACGGCCGTTGGCGCCGTCGGCCACGTACATGTACTTCTGCGCCGGGTCCTGCGAAAGCACCATGTCCCAGACCGATCCATTCGCCACCGTAAGCGGCTCGACGCGGAATTCCTGTTTGAACTCGCCGGCACGCGTGAAGACCTGGATGCGGTTGTTGGTGCGGTCGCAGACGTACAGCAGGTCTTCCCGCGACATGCGCACGCAATGCACCGGGTTGCTGAACTGGCGCGACAGCGGCTGCGCCGGGTCGTAGGCGGGCAGCTTGTCGTCGCTGGGCCGTCCGCCGTACGCGCCCCAGTGCCGCTTGTAGGCGCCGGTGCCCGCGTCGAACACGATCACGCGCTTGTTGCCGTAGCCGTCGGCCACGAACAGCTCGCCCCCGGAGACGATCATGTTTGCCGGCTGCCCGAGCTGGGTGGTGCTGTTGCTGCCCTCGGTCGGACCGGCGCGGCCGACCTGCATGAGGAACCTGCCGTCCTGGGTGAACTTGAGGATCTGGTTGTCGCCGACCGAATTGCCGGCCAGCCAGACGCTGCCCTCGTCGTCGATGTAGATGCCGTGCTCGACCTTGGGCCAGTCGAAGCCCGTTCCCTGCGGGATCCACGCGCGCAGCAGCTTGCCCGCGGCGTCGAACTCCGCGACCGGCGGCATGGCCACACAGCAGCGGTGCGTCACCGGCTTGTTCGTCTTCGGGTCGATCTCATCCGGCAGCAGCGTCGCGGGACGGTGCACTGCCCAGATGTGGCCGTTGCGCGGATCGACCGCAATGCCGGCAACTTGGCCGAACAGTTGTTGCACGCCGTCCTTTTCGGGCAATGGCTGCGGCCAGAGCGGGTCGACGAGAAAGGTGGGGGCGGAACCGCCGCCCGCCATCGGCCCCGGCATCTGCGCGCAGGAAGAAAGCAGCAGCGCCGTGAACATTGCAGGGAGCGCGCGTGTGAGTGAAACGAGGACTGCCTGCATCGGAAACTCCTGACGGCGTAGCCGGATGCGGCAGTGTAGGTGTCAGCACTGACAGCGTCTACCGGATTCATCACCGACAGGCATGGCGTTACCGCGCGATGGGCTCAACCGAAACCCGGACCTGCAACTGCCGACCCGGATTGTCACGCATCAGCGTGCTGTACGACTGGCCGCGGTACTCGTAGTTGACGCGGTAGCCGTGGATGCGGGTCTGCACATCGCTGACGGTGTGGCAGCTCGTCACTTCGCGCTGCTGGTACTGAGGTTCGTCCCAGCGGTCGCGGTTGACATAACGGTCGCCCGCAAAGGCGCCCACCACCGCGCCGAGCGCGGTGGTCGCTTCCCTGCCATGGCCCCGGCCGACCTGGTTCCCAAGCAGGGCCCCTGCCACTCCGCCGATCACGGCGCCGCCATATTGCTGGCCGTAATTCAACTGCCGTGCTTCGTTGACCCACTGGCGGTTGCACTGCTGGCGCGGGACGCCGACGCGCTCGTATTGCGGATCGACACTGCGCACGCGTGCGGTGTCGATGAAGGTTTCCGCGTGAAGGCCGATGACGCCGGTTGCAAGCAGGCAGAACAGGGGAAAGCGTTTCATGGTTGCTCCTCAGGGTGGTCAGGAGTCCATGGTGCGCGCCACCGGATGAACGGAAGCTGAACCGACGACGATTGAATCATCCCGATGCGGGGGCCACCGCCGCCCGGTACAGCGGCCAGGCATCGCCGTCCCGCACCGAGTGGGTGCCGACGTATTCGAAGCTGACGCTGGCGCCCGCGACCAGGTCCTTGACTGTTTTCGACACCAGGATCTCTCCGACGTTCGCGTGTTCGACCGCACCGACCGCGACGTCCACCGCAAGTCCACGCACGTCGTCTCCAACCCGCTCTACCTCACCGACATGGATGCTCAGGCGGACCGCTGTTCCCGACACCTGCTGCCGCAGCGCGTGCTGGATCGCAAGCGCGCTGTCGATGGCCCGCGACGGCCCGTCGAACAGCGCCAGCATTCCATTGGCGATGGTGCGGACCTGGCGTCCGCGAAAACGCGCCAGTTGCCGGCTCACGATGTCCTGCTGTGCGGGCGCCAACACTGGAGCGAGTGCATTGCGTGAAGCCCCCGTGTCCAGCACAAGAACCGTGGCGAGGACGCGATCGGGGACTGACGCCGACATCGGGCTGCTCACGAACTCACCGATCAGCCGCAGGATTTCGTCCGAGTTTTCTCCGACCCAGGGCAGGTGATCGTTACCAGGCAACTCCACGAAGCGGGCGCCTGGTATGCGGGCGGCGATCAGCCGGCCGCCCTCGACGTCGACCGCCACGTCCCCGGTGCGGTGGATCACCAGCGTGGGAACGTGAATCGTCGGCAGGACGCCGGTGATATCGATCTGGCTGTTGGTGCGCATCAGCGAAATGGCGTCCGCAGGGCTGGCGCCGAGCCGTTCGAACCTTCCCCACCACTTCTCGAAGGCGGCGTTCCCGACCATGGAGGGCGCAAAGGATGGCAGGCTGCGTCCGCTGCCCCAGCTGGAGTCGATGTACTCGAGCAGGTGGCGCAAGGCTTCGTCATCCGGAATCCATGCCGCGAAGTGGGCAAAGGCGCCATACAGGACAAGCGCCTGGCATCGTTGCGGATGGGTCGCCGCGAAGTAGGCCGCAAGCGAGCCGCCTTCGGAGGCGCCCATGATGACCGCACGTTCAATCTTCAGCGCATCCATCACCGCCCGCACATCGTCCACGCGCTCGTCCATTCCCGGCATTTTCTCGACCCGGTCGGACATTCCCGTGCCGCGTTTGTCGAACATCACGACCCGGGCGAACCGGCCCATCCCGTGCAGGAAACGCGCCATTCCCGGTTCCGACCACAGGTTCTCCACGTGCGTCACGAAGCCAGGCGCAAAAACGAGGTCGATCGCGCCCTGGCCCCAGGCCTGGTACGCGATATGGATATCGCCGCTCTTGGCATATCGCACGCGGGACATGGGAGCGGCCGGCACGTCCTGCGCGGCGCCGCCCGTCACTTCAGGCAGGAACATGTAGCCGCGCCGGGGCACCGTCCGGACGATCCGGTGGCCGGTGTCCGCCATCGCGGCACGGACATCCTTGACGCACTGGACCAGCGAGTCGTCCGTGACCAGCGCGTGGGGCCAGACTTTTTCGATCAACTCGTCCTTCCCGATCAACCGGCCCGGGTGCTCCACCAGGTAGCGCAGCACATCGAACGACTGGCGCCGCAGGTAGATGGGTTCGCCATCCCGCAACAGCGACAGGCGTGAAAGATCGAGGGTGAAGCCGGCGAAACAAAGATCCCGCCGTTTGTCGGCGGCCTCGCCCGGCAGGGGCGCCGTGCTGTTCGCGATTTCGCTGATCTTTCGTCGGGCCATCTGGATTCCTTCGTGACTTGCGCGCTGCATCTTCGTATCTTCAGCTTTTGCCAACCCAGGAGAACCCCATGGACGAAGCCGCAGGTAAAACCATCGAAATGATTTTCGGGAGATGGCGCAGCCAGATCCTCTACACGGGCGTCAGGCTCGGTGTCTTCGACGCACTCGCGGCAGGGCCCGGCACGTCCGCGAAGGCGGCCGGCGAGCTGCACGTCGACAGCGAAGCGCTCTACCGCCTGATGCGCGCTCTTGCCGCCATCGGACTGCTCGAGGAGGACGATAAGCGGACCTTCTCCCTGACGTCAATGGGCGACCTGCTCCGCGCCAACCACCCGCACAGCCTGCGACCGATGACGTTGCTGGAGGAAGGACCCGAACATTATGCGGCGTGGAAGCACCTTCCCGCCCTGATCCGCGAGGGCAAGCAGGACGGCTTTGCCCGGGAGTTCGGCCTGCCCGCGTTCGAGCACGCGTTACGCGACCCGGGTTACGGCAAGGTGTTCAACGAAGCAATGAGCAGCTTTTCGGCGATGGACAACATGATGCTGCTGGAGGCGCTGAAAGACTACGACTTCGCCGGCATTTCGCGCATCTGCGACGTGGGTGGCGGCCAGGGCTACGCCTTGTGCAATCTGTTGGCGGCGTTCCCCCGCCTGCAGGGAACGGTGCTCGAACTGCCGAACGTGATCGCGGACAAGAGCGCGCTCTGGGCCGGCAAGATGGGCCTCGAACAGCGCTGCACGTACGTGGCCGGTGACATGTTCAAAGAGGTGCCGGGGGCCGACGCGTACCTGATCAAGCGTGTCCTGCACGACTGGAATGACGCCGAATGCCACACGATCCTGTCCGCGATGCACCGGGCGGCGCCGAAGGGCGGCAAGGTGTTGATCGTGGAACAGGTCGTCCCGGGAGCCGAAACGCCTCATTTTTCCAAACTGTTCGATGTCCATATGCTGATCTGGGGCACCGGCCGCGAGCGAACCGCCGAGGAATACGCCGACCTGCTGAAGGAAGCTGGCTGGAAATACCTGAAGACGTGGTATCCGGCCTCCAGGATGCTGGGGGTGGTGGAGGCTGTCAAGGCATAGCCACAACATGTGGGCACAGCCTTCGCTGCGAGCGCGCATGGATCCCGGCTCGCAGGCCGGGATGACAAACTATTTCTGTCATCCCGCCTCGCGATGCATGGATCCCGGCTTGCAGGCCGGGATGACAAACTATTTCTGTCATCCCGGCCCTTTCACATGTCGTCCCGGCCCCGTTAAATGTCATCCCAACCCCTCTTCACATGTCATCCCGGCCTCGAGCCGGGATCCATCCTTCCCCGGCCGGGCCCGCTTCTCGATCCATGGATCCCGGCTCTGCGGCCGGGATGACAAGCTATCTCTGCGCGGGTGTCCACCAATGACAAACGGGTCGCGCAAACATAATCTGGCCCCCGGCGCACCCGACAGTGGGATCGCCCGTTGACCGGACAAAAATGGGGGACACGTGCTCAGACTGGATGGGAAAGTTGCCTTGGTGACAGGGTGCGGGACGGTGGGTGAAGGCTGGGGCAACGGCAAGGCAATCGCGGTGCTGCTGGCGCGCCAGGGCGCCAGCGTGTATGGCTGCGACCTGAACGAGGCCGCAGCGCAGGCCACCCGCAAACTGATCGAGGCCGAGGGCGGCGTGGCGCAGATGCAGGTCTGCGACGTGACCCGGTCGGCCGAAGTCAAGGCGCTGGTGCAGGCCTGCATCGCCCGGTTCGGCCGCATTGACATCCTGATCAACAACGTCGGCCGGTCCGAGCCGGGCGACCCGGTGACGATGGACGAAGATGTCTGGGACGAACAGATGGACGTGAACCTGAAGAGCGCCTTCCTCGGCTGCAAGCACGTGCTGCCGGTGATGGAGCGCCAGGGCGGCGGTTCGGTGGTCAACATCTCGTCGATCGCGGGGCTGCGCTACGTCGGTAAGCCCCAGGTCGCCTACGCCGCAAGCAAGGCGGCCCTGATGCAGATGACGCAGACCACCGCCGTGATCTATGCGGCGCGCGGCATCCGCCTGAACAGCGTGGTGCCCGGCCTGATGTTCACGCCGCTGGTCGCGCGGCTGGCCGAGAAGTACGCCAAGGGCGATTTCGAGGGCTTCGTTGCGCACCGGCACCAGCAGGTGCCGATGGGGCGCATGGGCGACGCCTGGGACGTGGCAAACGCCGTGCTGTTCCTGGCCAGCGACGAGAGCAAGTACATCACCGGGCAGCAACTGGTGGTCGATGGCGGCATCACCGGCGCCACCCGTTAGCGACCCGCATGAACAAGCCGAACGGAAGACTGCAGGGCAAGGTGGCCATCGTTACCGGCGCGGGCTGCGTCGGGCCCGGCTGGGGCAACGGTCGCGCGATCGCGGTGCGCTTCGCGCAAGAAGGCGCACGCGTCTTCGCCGTCGACAAGGACATGAGAGCGATGGACGAAACATTGGCGCTGGTCCGCGCCGCCGGTGGCGACATCACGCCGCACGCCTGCGACGTCACCGACAAGCACGCGGTCGCCGCCCTGGTGGGCTCCTGCCAGTCGGTCTATGGCGGTATCGACATCCTCGTCAACAACGTCGGCGGCCCGGCACCCGGCGGCCCGGTGCGCCTCAGCGAAGCGGACTGGGGCCGGCAACTCGACATCAATCTCACCAGCGTCTTTTTGATGTGCAAGCGGGTGATCCCGGTGATGGAGGCGAAAGGCGCAGGCGCCATCGTCAACATCGCCTCCACCTCGGGCATCCGGTGGACCGGCGCGGCCGCCGTCGGCTATGCGGCCGCCAAAGCCGGCGTGATCCAGTTCGGCCGGGTGGTCGGCGTCGAGTACGCGCGCAAAGGCATCCGCATCAACTCGGTGCTGCCGGGGCAGTTGCACACGCCGATGGTGGACGCGGTGCTGGCCAGAAACCAGAGCGGCGGCGACGTCGAGACACTGCTGGCGCGGCGGCAGGCGCGCATCCCGATCCCCTTCATGGGCGACGGCCGCGATACCGCCAACGCGGCGCTGTTCCTGGCATCGGACGAAGCGCGCTGGATCACCGGCACCGAAATCATCGTCGACGGCGGCATGAGCGCGCGCTGCGACTGACACCCTCCACCTCTTGCAAACCAGGAAGCCAACGATGCAGATCAAGAAACGCATGTGTTGTCTCGCGGCGGCGACGGCCGGCGTGCTGGCGCTGGCCGGCATGCCGGCCCGGGCCGCGGACAACTTCCCGACCCGGCCGATCCAGCTCGTCATCCCGTTCGCTCCCGGCGACACCGACGCCATGCTGCGTCCCTTCGCCGACCGGTTGGGCGAGTTCCTGGGCCAGCCGGTGGTGCTGAACTACAAGCCCGGCGCCGGCGGTGGCGTTGGTGCCGGCGCGGTTGCCAACAGCAAGCCCGACGGCTACACGCTGGTCGGCACGTCGCCCGGCTCGATCGTCGTCGTGCCGCTGGCCAACAAGGACATCCAGTACACGCCCGAGTCCTTCACGCCGATCGCGTCGCTGGCCGAGGGCGCGATGCTGCTGGTGGTGAGTTCCAGCTCGCCCTGGAAGAACATGAAGGAGCTGGTCGAATACTCGAAGAAAAATCCGGGCACGATCACCTTCAGCAGCTCGGGCGCGTTGGGCATCACCCATCTGCTGGCCGAGATCTTCGCCAAGGAAGCCGGCGTCAACTGGCGCCACATTCCCTACCAGGGCAGCGGGCCCGCGATCACGGCGCTGCTGGGCGGCCATGTAGCGATGTCGTCCACCGCCATCGCGCCGGCGCAGGCGCACATGAAGGCCGGCACGTTGCGGCCGATGGCGGTCTTCGGCGACAGCCGGATGAAGGCCTTCCCCGACGTGCCAACGCTGAAGGAACTGGGCTACAACGTCGGCAGCCCGACCCTCTACGGCATCTCCGCGCCCAAGGGCACGCCGAAGGAAGTGGTCGACGCGCTCTATGCCGCGTCGAAGAAGGTCGTCGAGAAATACGGCGACAGCATCGCCGCCAGCCTGGCGCTGCTGGGCGCGGAACCCCGATTGCTGGGGCCGGCCGAGTACGCGGCCTACCTGAAGACCCAGAACCAGCTGTTCAGCGCGGGCGTGAAGGCAATCAACTGATCAACCCGCTCAGCCCACTTCGTCGCGCGCTCGTCCTCGGGTTGGCTGTTTTCGGCTCCGCGCTGGCGCACGCGCAGCCGATGGCGAGCTATCCGGCCAAGGCGATCCGGATCATCGTGCCCTTTCCCCCGGGGGGAACGACCGATGCACTGGCTCGCATCCTGAGCCAGCGCATGACGGCGGCATGGGGCCAGCCGCTGATGGGAGCGGCGCACTACACCATCGCGCAAAGCGTTTACGCAAAACTCCCGTACCACTTCGGGCGCGACTTCGCGCCTGTGAGCGTGATCGCCGTCGTGACCAACATGGTGGTCGTGAATGCGGCAGTTCCCGCCAGGACCATCGAGGAATTCGTGACGCTGGCCAAGGCACAGCCCGGCAAGCTGAACTACGGGACGGCAGGCGCCGGCACGGCGCACCACCTGATCGGCGAAATGTTCAAGCTGCAGGCCGGCGTCGACTTGCAGCACATCCCGTACAAGGGAAGTGCGCCCGCCGTCTCCGACCTTGTCGGCGGCCAGATCCAGCTCATGTTCGACACGGTGACGTCGGGACTGCCGCAGGTCAAGGCAGGCAAGACCCGGGCACTGGCGGTGACGACGGCAAAGCGGTCGTCCGCGCTGCCGGATGTACCGACGCTCTCGGAAACTGTCCTGCCCGGATTCGACGTCGGGACCTGGTTCGGCATCCTGGCTCCCGCAGGAACGCCATCCGTCGTCATTGAAAAGATCCGCGCCGAGATCGACCAGATGGTCAGGGCGCCGGACATTCGCAAACAGTTCCTCGAGATGGGCGCCGAACCTGTCGGCAACACACCGGCCCAGATGGCGACCCAGATCAAGTCCGAGCTGACGGCCTACGAAGCGCTGGCGAAGCAGATCAAACTGGTTGTGGAATGACCAGGAAACGCTGAAAGCGGTCCGACTTCAAGCTTTGGTCAGTACCACGTGCGAGGCATGCGGCGACGCCACATGTTCGGTGACGCGAAATCCCAGCCGCAGCAGATCGAAGCCCGCCAGCAATGCTTCGCCGCTGCCCAGCAACGTGGGCGAAATCACCAGGTGCATTTCGTCGAGCAAGCCCGCCTGCAGGTACTGCCGCACCGTGGCGACGCCACCGCCCACCCGCACGTCGCGCCCTTGCGCGGCGTCGCGCGCCTGGACCAGCGCCTCCTCGATGTCGCCGACGAAGTGGAACACGGTCCCGCCATCCATCGTGATGGGCGCGCGGGGATGGTGGGTCAGCACGAAAACCGGCACGTGGTACGGGGGGTTCGGGCCCCACCAGCCCTTCCACCCGTCATCGGGCCAGGGGCCGCGCGACGGGCCGAACATGTTGCGCCCCATGATCCACGCGCCGACGTTGTCGAAGCTGCGCCGGGCAAAATCATCGTCCACGCCGGTGCTGCCGCGATTGCCCTCGCCGCCCTGGCCACCGACGCCGCCGTGCATGTCCCTGAACGTGCGCGTGGGGAAGAACCATTGGTGCAGGGACTCGCCACACACCCCGAGTGGATGCGCAAGGCTCTGGTCGGGACCGGCGCCGAAGCCGTCGATCGATACCGCAAAGGCTCGTACCTTCAGCCGGCTCATGACAGGTCCTGGATCAGCGCCATGATGTTGCCTTCGCTGTCCTTGAACCAGGCGGCCTTGGCGCCGCCCGCGGTAATGGCGCCCGCCGGGCTGCGTTCACCGGGCATGTCGTAGTGTTCGAACACAACGCCCCGGGCCTTGAGCGCCTCGATCTCGCGGTCGACATCGGCTACTGACCAGAACGCCTGGCTGGCCAGCGACGTGCCGGCGTTGGGCGTCGGGTACAGGAACGCGGCGGTGCCCTTGCCGAATTCGTAGACCACGCCGCCGTTGGTTTGCTGGCTGGCTTTGAGGCCCACCTTCTCTTCGTAGAACTTGCGGGCCCGCGCCATGTCCTTGGCGGGGATGTACGCATACATCGGAGAGTCTTGCAACATGGTGCCTCCTGCCGACTCTCACTTCTTGGGCGTCATGATCCCCATCATCAGGTCGGTATTGAGCTTGGCCATCTGCTGAACCAGGCCCCACTGCTTGGTCATGATCTCGGTGAATTGCGCGGTACCCGGATTCGCCTTGCCTGACATCGCTATTTGCGCCGTCGTCTGCGCGATGCTTTGCTGTTCGGCCATGATTTGCTTCACGGCTTTGTTGTACTCGTCGAGGGTCATGATGTTCTCCAGTGCCGGGCAGGACGCCCTGCCGCATCATATTCAGCTTGCCGCCAGACGGTATCCTGGTTGTCGATTTATTCGAAGCCTCAATACACCGCGTCATGGTTGCCGACATTGACCGGGATGATCCCCAGGTCGCGAATCACCAGTTCGAGCGTAGTGCGGTACGACAGGTTGATCGACACGGAGATAGCTCTTGGTGAAAAGCAGCTGGTAGGGCATCGGGGGCGCCGGGCCGGCCGCATCATCCAGCGCGTCAGCGCCGTGCGGCTTTTGCCGCGCCAGCCTTCTCAAACGTATGGCTCTACACCTTGCGCACGAGTTCAGAACACCCGCGCCGCCAGGAACGTCATCCCCGTGAACACAGACCACCCACCCGACGCAGCGCTCAGCCCCTTGCTCACACCAACGTCCAGCACCAGCGCCGGTGACACCGAATAGCTGGTGGCGACCAGCGCCTGCGAGGTGCGGCCGGCCCCGCCTCGCTGCGTCCCGGACAGTTCGCCAACCGCACTCCATTTGTCGTTGAGGTTGCGCGAGAGCGCCGCGGCCCAGCCCTTCTGCCAGGCGCTTGTCCCGGGATCGGCGCCACCAAGATGCGTGGCCGCGGCATTGACGTCCACATGCCATTCCTGCGCGAAGTCGGCGCTGTAGATGCCGTTGACGCCAACGTCCGTATGGGCGCTGCCCAAGTCGCCGCGCGCCGTCGGGATCTTGACGCCCAGCTCGGCACCGAAGGCGGATGCGCTGTTCACTTCGAAGCGGCGCTTCAGGACGACGGTGGCGTCCCCGCCCCCGCTCAGGCGGCTGCCATCGGCGTTCAGCTGGCGCACGAAGGCATCGCCACCGATGCGGATACCCCAGTCGGGGGTGAACGCCAGCTTGAGGGTGTACGGCAGGGTGTCGCGTCGCTGCGGGTCATCGGCCCGACTGCGCTGCAGGCCCGCTTCCACTTCCAGCCAGCCTGGTGCCGAGAGGTTGGCTGGGGTGGAGACGCTTGGCCGGTAGGGCGTCACTGTGGGTGGGTCGTCGGCGGCGGCTGCGCTCGCGCATGCGAGGACCGTTGTTGCCAGCAAGGCGAGACGGCGGATAGTGGCGTGCGATGACTGTTTATTCACCTGCCCATTATCGGATGGCGGACGGTTCCGCAATCACAGCAGCTCGTGGCCGACCGCTGCTAGATATGCAGCGCCTGCCCCAGCGCCCGCAGCGCCGCCTCCTGCACCGCCTCGCCCAGCGTGGGATGCGCATGAATGGTTCCGGCGACATCCTCCAGCCGCGCGCCCATCTCGATCGATTGCGAGAAAGCGGTGCTCAACTCGGACACGCCGCGGCCCACCGCCTGCCAGCCCAGGATCAGGTGGTTGTCGCGCCGCGCCACGACGCGCACAAAACCGTCGTTGGACTCGATCGTCATCGCGCGCCCGTTGGCCGCGAACGGAAAGGCTGAGACGATGCACTCGGTGCCGGCGCTCTCGGCGTCGGCGGGTGACAGGCCCACCGTGACCACTTCCGGATCGGTGAAGCAGATCGCAGGAATTGCAGCGGGCGCGAAATGCCGTTTGTGCCCGGCGATCACTTCCGCCACCAGCTCGCCCTGCGCCATCGCGCGATGGGCCAGCATCGGCTCGCCGGCCACGTCGCCGATGGCCCAGACGTTGCGCATCGAGGTGCGGCACTGGTCATCGATGCGGATGGCGCGTCCCGCCAGGTCCAGCCGCAGCGACTCGAGCCCGAAGCCCCCGGTGTGCGGACGCCGGCCCACCGCCACCAGCACCTTGTCGGCCGGCAACGCGAATTCGTCGGCCTTGGCGCTGCGAACCCGCACCGCGCCCCCCGGGCCAAGCCCCTGCACCGTACAGCCCAGGTGCAGCACCACGCCCAGGCGCTTCAGCGTCGCCAGCACCGGGCGGGCCAGTTCGTCGTCGTATGCAGGCAGCACGCACGGCATGGCTTCGACCACAGCCACCTCGGAGCCGAGCTTGCGGTACGCGATACCCAGCTCCAGCCCGATGTAGCCGGCCCCCACCACGACCAGCCGGCGCGGCAGCTCAGTGGGCGCCAGCGCCTCGGTCGACGAGATCACGTTGCCCCCGAACGGCATGAAGGGCAACTCCACCGGCAGCGAGCCGGTGGCCAGCAGCAGGTGCTCGCACTGGATCCGCACAGGCTCGCCCTGCGCGGGCTGCACATCCACCGTCTTGCCGTCCACCACCGTCGCCCAGCCCTGAATGACCGTCACGCCGCGTTTGCGCAGCAGCGCCCCTACGCCGCCGGTCAGGCGCGAGACGATGCCGTCCTTCCAGCGCACGGTCTGCGCCAGGTCGATCCGCGGCGACTGCACCTGGATGCCCAGCGGCGAGCC
>JAYUHN010000135.1:0-2199 GCA_043766965.1 Ramlibacter sp.
CGTCAGCGTGATCTACGGCATCTGGGCCGTGACCTGGGACTTCATGTCGGGGCTGACCGGCCGCGAGAATTTCGGCCACAGCCTGTTCATCGGCGTGGGCGCGTACACGGCCGGCTTCATGAACACCAGCCTGGGCATCAACGGCTGGTGGAGCCTGCCGGCCGCGATGCTGATGGCGGCGGCGTTCGCCCTGCTGATCGGCCTGCCCACGCTGCGGCTCAAGGGACCCTACTTCGCGCTGGCGATGCTGTCGGGCGCGGTGATCATGCAGCGGCTGATGCTGATTTTCTGGGAGCATACCGGGGGCGAGGAAGGCATCAACGGCCTCACGCCGCTGATCCGCTCGCAGCTGGGCTTCTACTATTTCGCCCTGGGCGCGCTGGTGGCCATCACGGCCCTGTTGCTGGCCCTGGCGCGCTCCCACTGGGGCCTGATCCTGCGCGCCATCCGCGGCGACGAGGCGACTTGCCAGGCCGCGGGCATCAACGTCACGTTCTACAAGATCGCCTCGCTGGTGATCAGCGCGGCGTTCGCCGGGGCGGGCGGCGCCATGTATGCGCACTACCAGCTGCAGGTCAGCCCGCAGCTGTTCGCCGTCGTCACCTCGATCACCATCATCACCATGGTCTACGTCGGCGGCATGGCCAGCATCTACGGCCCGGTGGGCGGCGCGATCCTGCTGGTGCTGATGACCGAGCTGCTGCGCAATTTCGGCGAATGGCGGCTGATGGTTTACAGCTGCACCCTGATCCTGATCCTGTTCTTCCTGCCGCGCGGGCTGGTCGCGCCGGCCTGGCGTCGGCTGAAGGCGGCCGGAGGCTGGGGCCAATGACCGCGCTGCTGGAGGTGCGCAACCTCAACAAGCACTTCGGCGGCCTGCACGCGGTCAAGAACGTCAGCTTCTCGGTCGAGCGCGGCGAGATCCTTGGCATCCTCGGTCCCAACGGCGCCGGCAAGACCACGTTGTACAACCTGCTGACCGGCTTCATTGCCCCGGACCCGGGGGCCGACGTCGTGTTCGATGGCCAGGCCCTGCTGGGCCGGCCGCCGCACCGCATCGCCGGCATGGGCATCTCGCGCACCTTCCAGCTGTGCCGCCCGTTCATCGGCATGAGCGTGCTCGAAAACGTCATCGTCGGTGGCCTCGGCTCCAGGCGCGGCAAAGGCGACGACCTCGATGCGCGGGCCCAGGCGCTGCTCGGGAAGGTCGGGCTGGCCGGCAAGGAGCGGGTGCCGGTTGAAGTGCTGTCCTACGGCGACCAGCGGCGCCTCGAAATCGCGCGTGCGCTCGCCGCCCGACCGGCGCTGCTGCTGCTCGACGAGCCGTTCGCGGGCCTCGGCAGTGGCGAGATCGCGGACCTGTCTGCGCTGATCCGCCAGGTGCATGCCGGCGAAGGTTTGACGGTGGTGTTGATCGAGCACAAGCTGCGCGAATTCATGCGCCTGGTGGGGCGCGTGATCGCGCTGGACTTCGGCGAAGTGATCGCCCAGGGTTCGCCCGAGGCCATCGTGCAGCATCCGGCCGTGATCGAGGCCTACATCGGCCGCGACCCTGCGGGAACGGAGCCGGTCCATGCTGCTTGAGTTGCGCAATCTGTCGGTGTCCTACGGCAAGGCGGTGGCGCTCGAGAATGTCTCCATGAACGTGGCCGAGGGCGAATTCGTGGCCGTGCTCGGCCCCAACGGCGCCGGCAAAAGCACCCTGCTCAAGGCCATCTCGCGGGCCCAGCCATCGACCGGCGCCTTGAGCTTTCGGGGCGAATCGCTGCAGGGCGTTCCGGCCCACGCCGTGGTCGGCAAGGGCATCTGCCATTGCCCCGAAGGCCGGCGGCTGTTTCCGGAACTCACCGTGCTGAAGAACCTCATGCTGGGGGCTTACCTCAGGCGCGACGCCGTGGCGGTGGCTGCCGACCTGGCAGCCGTCTACAGCCTGTTCCCGATCCTGCAGGAGCGCGCGCCGCAGATCGTCAGCACGCTGTCCGGAGGCCAGCAGCAGATGGTCGCGATCGGACGGGCGTTGATGGGCAAGCCGTCGCTGCTGCTGCTGGACGAACCGTCAGTGGGCATCGCGCACCGGCTGAAGATCGAGATCTTCGACGCTATCAAGCGGATCCAGCGAGGCGGCACCGCGATCCTGATGGCCGAACAGGATGCGCAGTCCGCGCTTCGCATCGCCGACCGGGTCTACGTGCTCGAACA
>JAYUHN010000136.1:0-2194 GCA_043766965.1 Ramlibacter sp.
CTGTTCGAAGCCGAAGGCTTCGCGCAGAACAACGACACCTTCGCCGAGGGCGAAGGCGCGGCCTGGTGCGTCGCGTTCACCGAAGACGGGCAGCCGGTGCGCGAGAGCTACGTCAACCTGATCCCCACCAGTGCCGGCGGCACCCACGAGAGCGGATTGCGCGACGGCCTGTTCAACGCGGTGAAAAGCTTCGTCGAACTGCATTCGCTGCTGCCCAAGGGCGTCAAGCTGCTGCCCGAGGATGTGTTCGCCCGCGCTTCCTACGTGCTTTCGGCGAAGGTGCTGGATCCGCAGTTCCAGGGCCAGATCAAGGAGCGGCTGAATTCGCGCGACGCGGTGCGGCTGGTGTCCAGCTTCGTGCGGCCGGCGCTCGAGCTGTGGCTCAACCAGCACGTCGAGTACGGCCGCAAGCTGGCGGAGCTCGCGATCAAGGCCGCGCAGACACGGCAGAAGGCCGGACAGAAAGTCGAAAAGCGCAAGGGCTCCGGTGTCGCCGTGCTGCCGGGGAAACTGACCGACTGCGAGAGCAAGGACATCAGCCACAACGAGGTGTTCCTGGTCGAAGGCGATTCGGCCGGCGGCTCCGCCAAAATGGGCCGCGACAAGGAATCGCAGGCGGTCCTGCCGCTGCGGGGCAAGGTGCTCAACACCTGGGAAGTGGAGCGCGACCGGTTGTTCGCCAACACCGAGATCCACGACATCGCAGTCGCGATCGGCGTCGATCCGCACGGACCCGACGATGCTCCAGACCTGACGGGGTTGCGATACGGCAAGGTCTGCATCCTGTCGGACGCCGATGTGGACGGCTCGCACATCCAGGTGCTGTTGCTGACGCTGTTCTTCCGGCATTTCCCGAAGCTGATCGAAACCGGACACCTGTACGTCGCGCGGCCGCCGCTGTTCCGCGTCGATGCTCCGGCGCGCGGCAAGAAGCCCGCGTCCAAGAGCTACGCGCTGGACGAGGGTGAGCTCACCGCGATCCTGGACAAGCTGCGCAAGGAAGGTTTGAAGGAAGGCGCCTGGAGCATCAGCCGCTTCAAGGGACTGGGCGAGATGAGCGCGGAACAATTGTGGGAAACGACACTCAATCCGGACACCCGCCGCCTGTTGCCCGTGCAGCTGGGAGCATCGAATTTCCTGCAGACCGAGAATCTCATCACCAAGCTCATGGGCAAAGGCGAAGCCGCCTCGCGCCGTGAACTGATGGAACTGCATGGCGATTCGGTGGAAATCGACATCTAGGAACTGACACGACATGACAGTCGCCAACTTCGCCGCCAGCTCGCCCGACCGCACGTCGACGCGGGTGCGCTTGCGCCCGACCATGGGCAGCGACCTCGAATTCGTGGTGTCGCTCGAAAGCGATCCCGCCAACCTGCCGTTCATCACGCCATGGGACCGCACGCAGCATGAAGCCGCGATCCGCTTCCCGGATTTCCGTCACTTCATCATCGAAGGCGGCCCGGGGCTGGAGCCTGTCGGGTTCCTGATCCTGATCGGTTGCCGTAGCCAGCACCAGTCGCTCGAGTTGAAGCGCATGGTGGTCAGCAGCAAGGGGGCCGGCTACGGTCGCGCCGCGCTGCGGGTGGCCAAGAAGGTGGCCTTCGATGATCTCGCCGCCCACCGGGTCTGGCTGGACCTGAAGGCCGGCAACAGCCGGGCCCAGGCGCTTTATGACGGCGAGGGATTCGTCGTCGAGGGCTGCTTGCGCGAAGCGGTCAAGGTCGGCACCGGCTTCGAATCGCTGATCGTCATGTCGATGTTGCGTACCGAATTCGCCGGCCGTCGGGGCCTCGGGCTGGAGATGCACGCGTGACGATGCGGGCCGGCCTTCGGTCCTTGCTTGGCGGCCTGCTGCTGCTGATCGGCGCGCTTCCCGGCGCTGCCCGCGCGGACGTCTGGGGTTATATCGACGACAAGGGCACCGCGCATTTCGCCGTCGAGAAGGTGGACGAGCGCTATCAGCTGTTCTACCGCGGCGGCGAGAGCTTCGACACGGCGCGCGGTATCGCCGGCAGCGCTCCCGTTGCCACACCGGCCGCGCCGTCCCGCCTGCTTGCTTTCTTCGAGGCAGCCCCTGGTTACGGGCAGGTCCGCAAGCACCTGCACGATGCGTCGGCCGCGCATGGCGTCGACTACGAACTGCTGCAGGCGCTGGTCGCGACCGAGTCGGGATTCGATAGCGCCGCCGTCT
>JAYUHN010000137.1:0-2193 GCA_043766965.1 Ramlibacter sp.
TGGACGTTCGCCTGCCGGGACAGCGGTATGCCGTCGTGCGTTTGTGCCCGATGCTGGGCGGCGCGCCCGGCCGCATCGACGCCGCAGCCGCGCTGGCGATGCCTGGCGTCGAGCGCATCGTCATGCTGCCGGCCTATGCGGGCTCCACGGCGGGCTTTGCGGTTGTCGCAAGCACCACCTGGCATGCAGGGCAGGGGGCGCTCGCGGTGCAGGTGGACTGGCGGCAGCGTCCCGCCGGCGGCCTCGACAGCCAGCGGATCGAGTCGGCTCTGGAGGCGGCGGTGCGTTCCGACGACGGACACGTGTTTCATGAGCGAGGCGACGTCGCGCAGGCCGAGTCTTCCGGTCGCCAAATCGAGTCCTGGTATCGCGCTCCCTACCTCGCGCATGCCACGATGGAGCCGATGAATTGCACGGCGCAAGTGCGTGCGGGCAAAGTCGGGATCTGGGTGCCGACCCAGGTGCCGCAGATGGCGCGCGCAGTGGCCGCGCAGGTGGCCGGTGTGTCGGCCGATCAGGTCGAGGTGAACGTCACGCTGCTCGGAGGCGGGTTCGGCCGCCGGCTGGAAGTCGATTATGTGGCGCAGGCCGTGCGTGTCGCCATGGACTGCGCCGGTGCGCCCGTGCAATTGGTCTGGCCGCGCGAGGAAGATCAGGCGCACGACTTCTACCGCCCGATGCAGGTCGCGATGCTGCGGGGCGTGCTTGACGACGCCGGCCACGTGAGCAGCCTTCGAATCAAGTCCGCCGGAGACGCCATCACTCCGCGCTGGCTGGCGCGTCGAATTCCGGGGCTTTCCGGCCCCATCGACACGCCGGACAAGACGACGTCCGAGGGCTTGTTCGACCTGCCGTACGGCTTTCCCAACCAGAAGATGGAGCATGTCGCGACGCGGATGGGCGTGCCGGTCGGGTTCTGGCGTTCGGTCGGGCACTCGCACAACGCTTTTTTCTCCGAAAGCTTTGTCGATGAACTGGCAGCCGCGGCGAGGCAGGATCCGGTGGAGTTTCGCCGCAGCCTGCTGGTTCGCGCACCCAGGCATCTCGCCGTGCTGAACCTGGTGGCCGAGAAATCCGGCTGGGGTGGGCGGCTGGCGTCCGGCCGTGCCCGCGGTGTCGCGCTGCACGAATCGTTCGGCTCTGTCGTGGCCCAGGTCGCGGAGGTCTCCCTGGAGGCCGGAGCGCCCCGGGTGCATCGGGTGACATGCGCCATGGACTGCGGGACCGTGGTCAATCCAAACATCGTGGCCCAGCAGATGGAAAGCTCGGTGGTCTTTGCGCTGACCGCCGCCCTGTACGGCCGCATCGACATCAAGGCCGGGGTGGTGCAGCAGACCAACTTCCCGACCTATCCGCTGCTTCGACTGGCACAGGCTCCGCAAGTGGATACGTGGCTCGTGGCGAGCGCCCTCGCGCCCAGCGGCGTGGGCGAGCCCGGCGTGCCGCCGCTGGCACCGGCACTGGCCAATGCCGTCTTCGCCCTCACCGGCAAGCGACTTCGCTCGCTTCCGTTGCTTGCCTGACGCGGTTGGCACCGCGCCAGCGGCGGTCCTGACGGTAAAGCGGTGCGGGGGGATGGACCGGGCTCCACAACCGGTATATAATTTGCGGCTCTGCGGAAGACGGAAAGAACAGGAAAAAAACGAGACTGGGGACCACACAGCCCAGCGGAATCGTCAGAGGCAGTTCCCCTCAGGTTGACAGGGGTTAGAAGAAACAGTCATAATTCGAGGCTCGGCTGATCGCAGCTGGGCAAGTGGAGCGAAGGAGCTGACAAGGTTCCGGAGCAAAGCAGTCGAAGGTTCATTAAAAATACACAGCCGATAAGCGTGGGCGTTTGAAGGCGATTGCCAAGTTCTTCGGAACTAAGTCGCAAGACTTTAAACGCTCATGAAGTAAGAGAGATATGAATTTCAGAAATGAAAGTTCATGTCGATTCCAATTTATGAGTTGCTCGAAAGAGCGAAAAAATCAAGATCGAACTGTAGAGTTTGATCCTGGCTCAGATTGAACGCTGGCGGAATGCCTTACACATGCAAGTCGAACGGCAGCACGGGAGCAATCCTGGTGGCGAGTGGCGAACGGGTGAGTAATACATCGGAACGTGCCCAATCGTGGGGGATAACGTAGCGAAAGCTACGCTAATACCGCATACGATCTACGGATGAAAGCAGGGGATCGCAAGACCTTGCG
>JAYUHN010000138.1:0-2190 GCA_043766965.1 Ramlibacter sp.
AGGCCGGGCAGCATGCCGCCAGTGAACAGCGCCGCGATGGAGACGCCCGTGACCGAACCGATCGTGATCAGCACCAGACTGGGCGGAATCGTCTCCGTCTGGGCACCGGCGGTCGCGAGCAACGCGACCAGGTCGCCGTCCTTTGCGCCGCGCTTCTTCATCTCGGGGAACAGCACCGGGGCCACGGCCGCCATGTCGGCGACCTTCGAGCCGGAGATGCCCGAGACCAGGTACATCGCGCCGAGCAGCACGTACGACAGGCCGCCTTTCACGTGGCCGAGCAGGCTGGCGAGGAAAGCCACCATTGCCTTGGCCATGCCGGTCATCTCGATCAGGAGGCCAAGGAAGACGAACAGCGGCACCGCCAGCAGGATGATGTGCGACATGCCTTCGTCCATGCGGCCGACCATCACCTCGACCGGCAGGCTGGTCGTGAGCGAGAGAAAGCCGATGGTCGCGAGGCCGAACGCGATCGCGATCGGCACGCCCATCAGCACCGTGACCGCCGTCACGCCGACAAAAAAGATCAACAGGTTCGTATTGCCCAAGCCCTTGAACACCGGCGCCAGCGCGGCGAACACGGCGCAGGCCACAACCACCGTGAGCACCGCGCCGGCGATCAGTTTCCAGTCGCCGACCTTCACCAGCCGGATCAGCGCCATCAACGCCATCAAGCCAAGCCCGACCGGCAGCGCGGCAGCGCGCCATGCGTTGGAGATTTCGAGCGCCGGGGTGGTGACCACCGCTTCTTCCGAAGCGAACTCATAGGCCGGACCGACGATGAGCAGCAGGAAGGCCAGCCCCGCGGCGATGCCCACTGCGTCGAGCCAGGCGCGCAAGCCCGGCGAGGCTTTCGCGACCAGCGCCGTCATGCGCATATGTTCACCGCGCCGCAGCGCCACGACGGCGCCGAGGCTGGCGAGCCAGAGAAAGAGGATCGATGCCGCCTCGTCCGTCCAGACCAGCGGCGTGTGCAGAAAATAACGCGCGATGACCCCGGCCATCAGGATGGCGATTTCGATCGTGATCAGCAGCGCGGCGAGCAGCTCGATGCCGGTACCGAGCGTGCGCTCGAGAACGCGGGCCGCGCGCGCCACGCTGCCGCCGGTGGGCTCCTCGGCAGCGGTTTCGGAATGGACGGCGTCTGCCGACGCGGCTGCGGAGGAAGGTTTTGCGATCGACAGATCCACGGCAAGCCTCAGGCGAGTTTGCCGACGGATTGCGTCAGCAAGGACCAGGCCTCCTTGTCGAAGCGATCGCGCGCATCGTTGTAGAACCCGGCGTCCTGCAGGGCCTTGCGGAAGGCGGTCGTGTCCACCGTGTTGAAGGCCAGGCCCTTGCCTTCGAGCGTCTTTTGCAGGTCGACGTTGGCTTTGGCGATATCGTCGCGCTGCTTTTTCCCGGCGGCGTTCATGTGCTTGGCAACGAGCTTTTTCACGTCTTCCGGCACGCCCTTCCAGACCTTGCCGCTGGCGACGAACCAGAAGCCGTCCCAGGAGTGGTTGGTCAGCGAGCAGAACTTCTGGACTTCGTAGAACTTGGCCGCGTCGATCAGCGCGAGCGGATTCTCCTGACCGTCGGCCACCTTGGTCTGCAGCGCCTGGTAGGCCTCGCTGAGCGGCAGGCTGACGGGGGCCGCGCCGAGCGACTTGAACATCTGCACCCACAGCGGCACGACCGGTACCCGGATCTTGAAGTTCTTCAAGTCTTCAGGCGTCCTGATCGGCTTGGAACTGGTCGTGATCTGGCGGAAGCCGTTGTCCCACACGGTCTCGAAGGGCACAAGGTTGGCTTTCGCGATCGCACCGCGGATGTGGTTGCCCACGGCGCCGTCCATCGTGGCCCAGACCTTGTCGTAGCTGGGGAAGGCGAAACCGATGCCGGTGATCGACGTCACCGGTACCAGAGTCGACATCACGGTGCCGGGGAAGGTGGCGAGCTCGAGTGCGCCAGCGCGCACCTGGGACATCATGTCGGAATCGCTGCCGAGCTGGTTGTTCGGGAACACCTGGATCGCAACGCGGCCCTTGCTCTCAGCCGCGATCGCCTCGACCGCTTCCTTCATCCGCACGTTCAGCGAGTGCGCCACCGGCAGGTCGTTGCCGAGCTTGAACTTGAATTCGGCGTTGGTGGATTGCGCACGGGCCAATCCGGTGGCGGCGCCGGTACCGGCGAGCGCGCTGGTGACGA
>JAYUHN010000139.1:0-5886 GCA_043766965.1 Ramlibacter sp.
CCATGGCGAACATGGTGGATGCGGCGTGCACAGCGGTGATGGCGGTTGTCGCGCATTGCCTGAGCGTCGGCGCCATGATCGCCTCGATGCTCTGTCGAGCGGTAGCCTTTGCGATGCGTCGCGCCTGCTCGGTCGGATCGGCTTCAGCCGACGGGCCGCCACTTGTGGGGCAGCAGCTCTTCGATCCTGCTGTTCAACTGCGTTGGCAGCCGGGTGAGCACGTCCTTGAGATAGGCCCAGGGCTCGTGTCCATTGAGCTTGGCCGATTGCAGCAGGCTCATCACCACCGCAGCGCGCTCGCCCGCCAGCTGGCTGCCGATGAACAACCAATTGCGCCGTCCCAGGGCCCAAGGCCGAATCCGGTTCTCGACGTGGTTGTTGTCGATCGGCACATCGCCGTCCAGCAGGTACCGCCCCAGCCCCACCCAGTGGTTCAAGCTGTAGTCGATCGCCTTGGCAATCGCGCTGCCGTCGGGCACGCGGGTGCGCTCGAGCTTGAGCCAGACATGCAATTCCTCCCACAGCGGCCCGGATCGGTCTTGGCGCATTTGCAGCCGCTGGCCGGCGCTCAAGACCTTGGCGTCGGCCTCGATCCTGTACAGCCGGGCAATGCGCTGGATGGCCTGCGCGGCCACGACGCTCGCGTTGGCCTTGACCAGTTCGTCGAACTTCCTCCTTGCATGAGCCTTATCTGGTGCTCTGGATAAGGCCCATTATCTTGAGCGCCGTTTTATCTGGCATTGCAGGCCTGACCGCCTGGGTCAATGCGGCTTGCAAGGCCAAGTGACCCCACATAAATTTGCTGCCTCACAGGGACTCCAAGAACGCCAGAAGATCAGGCTTTGGCTTCCACGCCTTCGTGCAAGCCGGCTCGATGCCTGCGCGCTTCCAGAAGGCCTGCATTGCTTCGCGCTTCATCTGCAGGTTTGTCGTGATGTAGCGCCCGGTCGTGGCCACGCTTGCATGCCCAAGGTAGTCGCGGATCACCGTCACGTCAGTACCCGACTGCAGGAGGGCGACGGCACAACTGTGCCTCAGCACGTGCGGAGTAATCCGCTTGCGAGCAAGCGGTGGACGTTCCAGCGCTGCCGCTGACGCATGTTTGCTCAGGATGTAGGCGATGCCGTCGCGCGTCAGCGGCTGTCCGAGATGGTTCAGGAAGACATGTTGCTGGTCATTGGTTGCTGACCTTCCACGCAACCGGTGCAGCGCGTCAGCGGTCTCCTTCCACAGCGGTAGCAGCCGCTCCTTCTTACCCTTGCCACGCAGACGAACCTGCCGGGGCGCGACCAGTTGCAAGTCGTGCCATTGAACGCCGGCCGCCTCACTGACGCGGGCGCCGCAGTTGTAAAGGAACAGCAGCAGCGTGAAGTCGCGCCAACCGTCACCGGTGCGGCGATCCGGCTTGCCGAGGATTGCACGCACTTCATCGGGCTCAAGGTAGGTTGCAGGTCGCTGGCGCGCCTTCTTCGATGGGATGGCCAGCACCCGCGTGTACTGCTGCGAGTGCGCCAGGTCGTAACGCACGAGGTGCTTGAAGAAGCTGCGTATGGCGGCCCGACGGCAGTTGCGTGTGGCCGGAGAATTCGACCGCGCGACCTCGATGTGATCGAGGAAGTGGGCGACCATTTCGGCATCGAGGTCATCCAACTTAAGCGAGGCGACGTTGCGCCCAGCGCGCTGCGCGACGAACTCGAGCAATAGCTTCAGCGCATCCCTGTAGGCGCGGATCGTGTGCGCGCTGGCGCCACGTTGGCGTGGCAGATACTCGATGAAGAAGGATTCAACGAGAGCGAACAGCGCGCGCGGGGCAGTCTTGACGCTCATCGTGGCCGGCGCGACCGCCGCAGATGATCTTCGAATCGACCGCTGGCCAATTCCAGTAACTGCGGCGTCGCCTTCAGGTAGACCTCAGTGCCGAGCACGTTCAAGTGCCCGAGGTATGCCGACAACCACGGTAGCTTGGCGTGCACGTCGACCCCTTCGACGGCCCAAGCTGTGAGGCGATGAACCGCGAACGCGTGACGCAGCTCGTACGGTCTGGGGCCAATGCGCCCTGTTGGCGGCTTGATCCCCAGCTCACGCAGCAGTCGCCGCAGTGCTTCCGACGCTGAATGCAGCGTCAGCGGTGAGGTGTCCTTGCGAACGAACAACGTTGCTGGTTCGTCGTGCCCGGCCTCGCTCACCAATTGTTGGCGTTCCCCGCAATAGCGACGCAGCTCCCCGACCAGATCGGCGCGGATGGCCACGATGCGTGACCGTCCCTTGCTGCGATGGATCATGAGCGTGCCTCGGTCGAGATCGATGTCGGCCATGCTTAACCGCACTGCCTCGCCGAGTCGCATGCCGGTGCAATACAGCACCAGGATCAAGGCGCGAAGCATCGTGCCCCAGATGTACGTCCCCTTGTGGGCAGTCGCCGCTGCCAGCAGCCTGCGTACCTCGTTGTGCGTGAAGATGTAGGGCAGGAAGATCGAGTCCTTGACCGGCGCCAATGCGTGCTCCGGCACGTAGCTCGTCGGATCCCGACGGCGACGGTACAGGCATAGCTGGCGAACTGTGCCGAATTCAGCGCTTACGGTGATGGCCTTGCGCCCTGCGATGCGCGAAGTCCAGCGCATCACGACTTCGTCGAGTGCCACGCGGCCATGTTCGCCATAGCTGTTCATGACGAAGCGCACGAAGCCATCGAGGGTGAACTCGGCGCGGCGGTAGCCAAGCCCCATCGCACGCTTGAAGCTCAGGAAGTCCCGGACGTCCTGGGCAAGGCCGGCTGCGGTCACGATCGTGCTCATGTCGGCACCGGTAGCGACACCTCCCGCAGCGACTCGGTGGCGATCCTCACATACGCCGACACGGACCCAGAGTCCCGGTGCCCCAGCAGATCGGACAGCACCCGAGGGCGCGTACCGACGTCGAGATGCCGTGCCGCATTCGAGTGGCGCAGGACGTGGCTGCCGAGGTATGGGGCCTCGATCCCGGCTGCCTTGGCGTGCTTGATGAGGATGTGGCGCACAGGCGAGGACCCGCCGAGCTTGCCGAACGGCACCTTCATTTGGATGAACAGATGCCGCGTCGGCGTCTGCGTTGGTCTGCCGTGACGAAGGTAGCGTGCCAGCACCTTACCCACCGCTGGCAAGAGTGGCAACGTGAAGGCAACACCGGTCTTGGGCCGCACAGCCTTGATCGTGGCCGCGCTCCAGTCGATGTCTTGCAGCTGCAGTCCGATGACTTCGCCGGCACCCATGCCATAGGTGATCATCATCAGCAACAGTGCATGGTCTCGCAGGCCGCTGGCCCGCGACGTGTCAACGGCGCGCAGCAAGCGCTGCACGTCCTCCCATGGCAACGCACGACGTGGCCGCTCGTACTTGGGCTGAACTGGCGAGATCACGGACTCGGCAAGATTGACCGAGACGCGTCCCGTGGCGAACAAGAAGCGCGAGAAGGACCGAACCCCGCCGGCAATGTCGGCCGTTGTCGAGCGTGCATATCGGCTTGAGCACTCCGTCAGGAATGCATCGATGTCGAGCAGCGTCATCGTGCGCCAAGTCTTGCCGTGCTCAGCGAGATGATTCAGGAACTTGCCGACATGATCGAGCCTCTTGTGCACGGTCACCGCAGGGCTGCCGCGTTGCTGTGCGAGGTGGTCGGCATATGCCCGCAGCAGCGTTGATGCTGGCGGCTTGGCGGGCACTGATGTCTCCCACACCGGCGGGTTCAGTCCCTTCACTTCGTACACGCGGCCCAGAGCATGCAGCGCTGTGCGCGCACCGTTCAGGTGACGCGTCTCAAGGTGCCGCTGCCGTGAATACCAGGTGATGAAGCGGCCTGCGCCGCAGAGAGTCAGCTCGGCCCGCTCATCGAGCTTGCGTTGTGCACAGTACGCCCGGAACCGCTTCACCCACAGAAGGTATGCGCCGGCACTGCTGACCTGAACGCAGCCGTCGTTCCGCCAGGCACGAAGCATGTCTGCGAGTGTCGGGGTGATTGTTGTGGCTGTGGTGGGTGGCACCGTTCTGGCGGTCTTGTGTGGCATGGCAAACCTCCAGCATTGACGGTCGAACCGTAGTGGAGGTCTCGTGCGATGTCAGGCCCCATGTCGTGTTGGTTGCCGTCGCGCGAGGGTCTGCGTCCGAGCGGCGGTAGGAACCCCAGCGGCGCCGGCAGCGCATGCAGGAACTGCGGCGCCAACGAGCGTCGGAGGTCAAACAATCCATCATTGCCACGGCACTGTTGGATCGCACTGCCGAGGTTTGTGGGAATCAGCAGCGAAGTCGGCCACACCACCATCCTCGACAACGTGTCCACGACCGCCTGAACCGCCTTGACTCGTCGTCGAATCCAGCGCACCGCACTGGGCAAGCTCACCTCGAAGCCACGGGCGAGGTCAACAGCCTTCTCGATACCGCCGGCTTCCTCTACAACTGCGACCACGGCGTCAACCGCAGTCAACAGGCCAGGTAGTCTGGCGGCCATGAAGTCCGGCAACAGGCTGAACGTTCGATGCGCCTGCGGGCAATACCAACGAGCGATGCGCAGGCCCTGGGGCGTCACACGGCCATAGGTGCCGTGCCGTGCAAACGAGCAACCGCCCTCAAGATGCAATGGGCACGCATGCAAGGTGGCGCGACGCCACTCTTGATCGGCGATGTAGGCCCCAGCACTCGATTGTGTGCGCAGCGGGATCTGCACAGATGCTCCACGATGCGTCGGGGATCGTCGACGCCTCGAGGTGAATTATCTTGAGATCTCAGCGGCAAGCGGTGGGAGGAAAGCGCCGGCCTGAACAATCACATTAGCCAGATAAAACGGCGCTCAAGATAATGAGCAAGGCAATACGCGGTGCTGCGCCCGTCCAGCGACAGCGCGGCGTCGTAGCCGGCGTACGCATCGACCACCAGCGTGCCCGCCCAGCCCTTGAGGAACTCGACCGGGTACTTGCCCCCTCGCCCGGCGCAGAAGTCGAACACCACACCCGGCTCGGGCTCGAAGGCTCCACGCGCGTAGGCCCACATGTAGGCCTTCTTGGTCTTGCCCGCGCCGGGGTCCAGCAGCGAGATCGGCGTCTCGTCGGCGTGAACGATGCGCGAGCTGAGCACAAAGTCGCGGTGCGCCTCGTTCAGCGGCATCAGCTGCGCTCCGGTGTGCCCGCTCCAGGCCGCCAGCGTCGAGCGCGGGGTGAACACGCCCGAGCGGGCATTGATCTGCTGCTGCCGGTAGTACGGAATGTGATCGACGAAGCGGCTGATCACCGTGTGAGCTTGCAGGCCCGGCGTTGGCAGCGCGTTGTCGAAGACCTGGGGCGCGGCCGGCTCTTGGACCAGCAGCTGGCAGCACTTGCAGGCCCACTTGCCGCGGATCTGGCGCTGCACGAAGAACTGCGCCGGCACGATGTCCAGCCGCTCGCTGACATCCTCGCCCACGCGCACCATCGGCTGGCCGCACTCGGGCGTCGGGCAGTTCGTGTCTTCGGGCTCGACGTGCTGGTCCACGCGCGGCAGATGGGCAGGAAGTGCTTCGCGCTTGGGTTGGCGGCGTGGCTGCTTGTCTGGTGCAGTGCTGCCGACGGCGGCGGACTGCAGCGCGGCGAGCTGCGCCTCCAGGTCGGCCTGGTCGGCAGCACAGGTCTCTTCGAACAGCGCGCGCTGTTCGGCATTCATGGCTTCGGTCTTGGCACCGAACTTCCACGCCTTGAACCGGGCAAGCTGGAACGTGATGCTCTCGATCTTCGCGTCGCGCCACTTGATGGCCTGGGCTTGCGAGTCGATGCGCTTGCGCTGCTCGCCGATATGCTTACTTTGCTCGGCGATATGTTTGCTCTGCTCGCTGATGTGGGCCAGCATTTGCGTTGCGAGTGCGGCCAGTTCAGCGGCGCTCAGCGCC
>JAYUHN010000140.1:0-5843 GCA_043766965.1 Ramlibacter sp.
GCGACGGATGGCGGCGCCGTTTTTTTCCGGGGCCAGCGCAGCCAATGCTTGCTCGGTCGGCAATTCGATATTGATGGACAGCCGGTCGGCATACCGGCCGGCCCGCTGCAGCAACTCAGGCGCCGCTTCCGGGATTGTCTTCAGGTGGATGTAGCCGCGAAAGTCGTGCTCTTCCCTCAGCACGCGCGCCACTTCTACCACCTGCTCCATCGTGTAGTCGGGACTGCGGATGATTCCGCTGGACAGGAACAGGCCCTCGATGCAATTGCGACGGTAGAAATCGAGGGTGAGCCGCACCACTTCATCAATGCTGAAGCGCGCGCGCGGGATGTTGCTGCTGACCCGGTTGACGCAATACAGGCAGTCGTACTGGCAAAAATTGGTGAGCAGGATCTTCAGCAGCGAAATGCACCGGCCATCCGGCGCATAGCTGTGACAGATGCCCACCCCATCGTTCGAACCGATGCCCCTGCCGCCGGTCGAATCGCGCGCCGAGCCTCCGCTCGACGCGCAGGAAGCGTCGTATTTCGCGGCGTCGGCGAGGATCGCAAGTTTGTCGTTCAGGTCCACTGGACAATCGTACAGTCTTTTTTCGCAGGCCGCGTCCCGCTTGACGATTGACATGCATCATGGCGTAACCCGCAGCGCGCCCGGACCCCCGTCCGAGTCCCGTTCGCGTCCTACAGCGGCCGCGCTGTCGGGCTTCTACGATGGCGTCTCTTTTCATCAGGAGTACATCCATGGCATTGATGGACATGCTGCGCGAAGCGGGCGGCGACAACGTCGATTCGCACTTCGACAAAGTGGCCCAAACCGCGTCGCCGGACGAACTCGGCGCAGGCCTAGCGGACGCAATGCGTTCAGACCAGACCCCGCCGTTCGGCGACATGGTGGGCCAGCTGTTCGGCCGTTCGTCGTCGACGCAGCAGGCCGGCCTGTTGAACCAGATCCTGTCGAGCGTCGGCCCCGCCGTCGCGACCGCGCTGGCGGGCGGGGTCCTGGGGCGCGTCCTGCAGCCGGGCCAACAGCAGGTCACGCCGGACCAAGCCGCCAAGGTGAGCCCGGCCGACGTGACCGAGCTGGCCAAACATGCCGAACAGCAGCGTCCCGAAATCGTCGATCAGGTGGGCCGGTTCTACGCTCAGCATTCCGATCTGGTGAAGACACTGGGCGGAGTTGCACTGACCGCCGTGCTGGCCGGCATGCGCAATCGCAGTCGCTGAGAGCGGCTGGGCGATCGCACCGGTGAACCAGAGGCGGGTACCGGATCAGTCCTCCAGCACCCGGACTTTGACGCTTTTTCCCTTGATCCGGCCGTCGTTCAGTCGGCGCGCCGCGTCGTGGGCGACGTGGCGGTCGACCGCCACGTACGTGGAAAACTCATTGACGTCGATCTTGCCGATCTGCTCCCGGCTGTAGCCAAGATCGGCTGTCAACGCGCCGAGCACGTCTCCGGGGCGAATCTTTTCCTTGCGTCCGCCCTGTATGTGCACTGTGACCATTGGCGGCACCAGCACTCCGCCCCCGGTTGGCGTCAGTTCGTCCAGCTTGTGCCACTCGGATTCGCGGCGCTGCAGGAGCTCGATTTTCCCGACCGATCCCATCTCGTCCATGCTCACCAGGTTGAGCACCAGCCCGGTCTCGCCTGCGCGCCCGGTGCGGCCGATGCGATGGATGTGCACTTCAGGATCGGGTGTGACGTCGACATTGATCACGGCCGCCAGGTTTGCGATGTCGAGACCGCGGGCTGCGACGTCGGTCGCGACCAGCACCGAGCAACTGCGGTTGGCAAAACGCACCAGCACCTGATCGCGCTCGCGTTGCTCCAACTCGCCGTACAGCGCCAGCGCACTGAAACCCTGCTCCTGCAGAGTGGCCGAAAGGCGGCGGCACTGCGCCTTGGTGTTGCAGAACGCCAGCGCGCTGGCAGGGCGGAAGTGGTTGAGCAACAGGCTCACGGTTTCGCCGCGCTTGCTGTCCGGCACCTGGTACCAGCGTTGCGCGATCTGGCCACCCGCGTGTTGCGCTTCCACTTTCACTGTCACCGGAGCGCGCATGAATTGCGCGGCGAGTTTTGCGATGCCTTCGGGATAGGTTGCAGAGAACAGCAGCGTCTGGCGTTCCTTGGGACACTGACTGGCCACGGTGACGATGGCATCGAAGAATCCCATGTCCAGCATGCGATCGGCTTCATCCAGGACCAACGTGTTCATTGCGTCCAGCCTCAGGCTGCCCCGCTCGAGATGGTCCAGCACCCGGCCGGGGGTGCCGACGACGACATGGGCGCCGTGGTCCAGCGTCGCCAGCTGCCCGCGCAACGGTACCCCGCCGCATAGAGTGACGACCTTGATGTTGTCGTCGGCGCGAGCCAGCCGCCGGATTTCTGTGCTGACCTGGTCAGCGAGCTCGCGCGTCGGGCACAGCACGAGCGACTGCACGGCGAAGCGCCGCGCGTTGAGATTGGAAAGCAGGCTGAGCGCAAAGGCTGCGGTTTTGCCGCTGCCGGTCTTGGCCTGCGCGATGATGTCCTTGCCCAGAAGGGCCGGGGGCAGGCTCGCAGCCTGGATCGCGGTCATTTCGAAGTACCCCAGCCGCTCCAGGTTGGTCAGAGTGGCGGGGGTCAACGGCAGGCCGGCGAAACTGGAGCCGGCTGTGCCGACGGTGAATGGGTTACTCATGCATCCATGATTTCACACTGCGCCGCATTCTGCGGCCAGCGGATACGTCGGACGAGGAGCAGTGCCGCTGGTCGTGTGACCGGGGGGCGAACGCGCGCCGCCTCAGCGCATCACTTCTTCGCGGCAGCGGCCGCTTCTTTTTCCTTGGCGGTCGTGACTTCGAGCTTCGGCAGCTCGATCGTCTTTTGTTCCGTCCTCACGGTCGGCACTGTGATCGTCTTGTCAGTCGTCGTCACGCTGACGCTGGGCGCGGTCACGTCGTACTTGGGCAGGGTCACGTTGCCCTCCTGGGTCTTGTTGACCTCGAATTTCGGCACTGTCACATTGCCTTCCTGTGTTTTCTTGACGTCGCAGGCGGTGAGGCCGACAGCGCCGAGAACTACGAGGGCAAGAGCGAATTTGGTATGGGTCATGGCTTCTCCTAGGTGGGTATCAGCGCATTGTCGGCTACCTCTGCGGCCCGGCTGTAGGAATGGTGCCTGAAAAGCCGTCGGCGCAGCCCTTGGCGCGGACCGCTGCCGTAGGACCAGCCCCACACCAGCTCAAGCAGACCGATGGCAGCGCAGCGTAGTCGAGCGGCGC
This sequence comes from Ramlibacter sp., assembly GCA_043766965.1. Lineage (GTDB taxonomy): Bacteria > Pseudomonadota > Gammaproteobacteria > Burkholderiales > Burkholderiaceae_C > Ramlibacter. The sequence continues at coordinate 3,261 of JAYUHN010000140.1, forward strand.
ATCGTAATCGTCAGGACGGGTCGTGCAGGCCCTCCACTTTCATCAACTACCGGGGAATTTTCAATGAATAAAGACCAGGTCAAGGGCGCTGTCAAAGACGCAGCCGGCAAAGTGCAGGAGAAGGCTGGCGAAGCTGTCGGCAGCGAGAAGCAGCAAGGCAAGGGACTCCTGAAGCAGGGCGAGGGCAAGGTCCAGAAGGCCTATGGCGACGTCAAGGAAATCCTCAAGGGCAACAAGGCATGACGGACCCGCGCAACGTCGCGCATGACAAGAAAGTCCAGCAGGAAAAAAAGCACCACCATGTTGAAATCGCTCCTGGCGCCGAGCACGCGGTGCAGCCTGGGCGTAAACCGCACATGGCTCCGCACGTCGCTCCCGCGCCGGTCGAAACCGAAGACGGAGCTGTGCCCGACGCGGGGGTCTGATGATCCGGCAGGTGCCGGTGACGCGGCCCTGAGCCGGCCCGATGGTGCGACGATCACGCAAGCCGGCTTGGGCCAAGGCGGTCGAGCGCGGGTTTGCGGCACTGGTGCGCAGCAATCTGCGCGCCGCTTTTCCGTCCGTTAAAGCGGGCGCACAAAAAGTACTGACCCGAAGCAAGTCGCCGCCTGGAGCGGGCGACTGGCTTTCGGGCTTCGCTGTCGGCCCGGCCGGCGCGCGCCGTTATCGGCTCTACCGTCCACCGGACGTGCTGTTCGGCGAGCGGTTGCCGCTGCTGGTCATGCTCCACGGTTGCGGACAGGATGCAAACACGTTCGCTCGCAGCACCCGGATGAACCGGTTGGCGGCGCGCGAGCGGTTCCTGGTGCTGTACCCCGAACAGGACCGGTTTGCCAATGGCCAGGGTTGCTGGAATTGGTTCGACAGTCGAGGTGGTCGCGCGGCGCGGGAAGCGCAATTGATTGTCGCGGCTGTCGACCAGGCGTGCCTGCTGTACCGAGCCGACCGCGACCGTGTCGCGGTCGCCGGTCTGTCCGCGGGTGCCAGCATGGCCGCCCTCCTGGTAAGCGGCCATCCGGATCGCTTCAAGGCGGTGGTCATGCATTCAGGAGTGGCCCCCAGCGCGGCCAGTTCGACGGCTTCTGCTCTGGCCGCGATGCGCGGCCGGCGATCGGCGAAACCTCTCGCTCCAGTCAATCCCTCGGCCGCGGCTGGCTGGCCCGCGCTGATGGTGATCCACGGTGCCGCCGACCACGTCGTCGCCGCCAGCAATGGGCGGGACGCCGCAAAAATCTGGGCCGACGCCGTGGGCGCCCGGGCAGCGCCAGTGCGAAGCATCCAGCGCGGCAAACGGTATCCAATGAATGTCACCGACTTCAAGGCTGCCGGCCGCACGGTCGCCACGCTGGTCGAAGTCGACCGTCTGGCGCACGCCTGGAGCGGTGGCGCGGCCAGTCAAGCGTACGGGGACATGAAAGGTCCCGATGCTTCCAGCCTCGCCTGGGCGTTCATTGCCCGGCAGTTACGAGCCTGAGGCGGGCGACCGGGCCGGCAAGAAAAATGCCCGCTGGCGAGCGGGCATCGGTAGGAGCGAAGAAGAGTTACTTCTTGGCGGCTTCCTTCTTGGCATCGGCCTTCACTTCAGCCTTGGTTTCCTTGGCATTGGCGGTGGCGACGGCCTTGTCCTTGGTCGCTTCTGCAGCGCCGGTCTTGGTGGTCGCAGCGGCGTCAGCCGCAGCCTTGTCGCTCTTCTTGTGGGCGGCAGCAGCCTTCTTGGCGGCCCGGGCGTCGGCGCGGGCCTTTTTCTTCTCGGCGGTAGCGGTGACCTTGGCGGACTTTTCTTCAGCCTTGGCATCAGCCTTCATTTCAGTCTTGGCGGCAGCCGTGGCAGCCGGAGAGCCGGCCATCGGTGCGCCGACGTGGGAAGCAGCGAACGAAGAGGCAGCGAAGAAAGTGGCTGCGAGGATGGCGAGGAGCTTGGTCATAGGGGTTTCCCGAAGTAGAGAGTCTCTGAGGCGTGCGGCCCGGCGGGCCTGCCCTGCTACAACGCGGGAACGAGCTCGTCCGTTGACTACCCTTCGCCCCGGCGAAGTCACTCCCCGAGCCGGATCTTTCCTTCGGCCAGATAGCGCTCGTACTCGTCCAGGGGCATTGCCGCCGCGCCCGGGCTGCCGTCGGATTCGGTCCATCCAAGCACGGCGCTGTCTTCGGCCAGCTCAATGTCGACCGCCCCGTCCGGAATCGGCATCATGACGCCGTCTCCGATACGGAAACAGACCTCTCCACGAATGATGGCCTGCTGTGTCATGGCTGTCTCCTTCAAGTTCCAACCGCCCAACGCTAACGCCAACGCCGACGCAAGTCCAGCGGCATCTCGCCAGCGGCGGCTGCGGTCTTCGCAAGGCGGCGTCCTGTCCGACAAACCAGCCCGTGCCAATCCGCGTATCCCCCAGGTGCGCGCCCCCTCGCGCCGGATCCAAGACCGCCGGATTTCAGGCGGATCTGCAAGGAAACTTTTTTCATGACCAAACTTATCTTCACCGCTGCCATCGTGGCCCTGCTCTCGGCCTGCTCCAGCATGTCGGGCGGCACCACCGCCGATTCCAGCGGGACCTCGCGCACCGGCTCCATGGGCTCCATGGG
>JAYUHN010000141.1:0-2165 GCA_043766965.1 Ramlibacter sp.
TCGAGCGTGTACAGCACGGGCAACTTGCGCGTCGGCTTCGGGATCTTGCCGAACGCGTCGGCAACCCAACGCAGGACCTGAGCGGTATCGAACTTGCCCGCAACGATCAAGGTCGCGTTGTCAGGCTGGTAGTACAAGCGGTAGAACGCCTGCAGGCTCGGGATGTCGACGTTCTCGACATCGGCGCGCGCACCGATCGTGCTGTGACCATAGTTGTGCCAGTCGAACATCAGCGCCATGGTGCGCTGGAACAGGATGCGGTCCGGGCTGTTCTCGCCGCGTTCCAGTTCGTTGCGCACCACCGTCATCTCCGTGTCCAAGTCCTTGCGCGAAACAAAGCTGTTGATCATCGCGTCGGCTTCCCACTCGATGTACCACTTCAGGTTCGCATCATTTGCGGCAAAGCTGGCGAAGTAGTTGGTGCGGTCCAGGCTCGTCGTGCCGTTGAACGACAGACCGCGCTGCTCCAGCACGGCCTTCGGCTCCTTGGTCGTCGGCGTGCCCTTGAACAGCATGTGCTCCAGCAGATGCGCCATGCCGGTCTCGCCGTAACCCTCGTGGCGCGAGCCGACGCGGTAGGTCAGGTTGACGGTGGTGGTGGGCTTCGAGTCGTCGGGCACGAGCAGCAGTTGCAGCCCGTTCGCGAGCCGGTACTCGTCAACGCCTTCGACCGATGTGACCGCCTGCAGGCCGGCCGGCAGGGGTTGCGCTTGCAGTTGCGCCTGACTTGGCGGGCTGAGCGCCAGAACCAGCAGGAACGGGGCGAGGAAACTCAGGTACTTCGACATTGGCGCGGCAGGGAAATTCGCAGCACGCCAGTGTAGGTTCGCAGGCAATGCCCCTGCGCGGCTCTTGGCCCTGACCTGCCCTGCCCCTATCCCTTCTTCAGCCCGGCCTGATAGCAGCGAATGCCCTCAACGATTTCCTGCTTCGCCGATTCCGGCCCTTCCCAGCCCTGCACCTTGACCCACTTGCCGGCCTCAAGGTCCTTGTAGTGCTCGAAGAAATGCTGAATCGCTTTCAAGCGCATCTGGTTCATGTCTTCCGGCTTCTGCCAATGGGTGTAGATCGGCAGGATCTTGTCGATCGGCACGGCCAGCAGTTTGCTGTCGCCACCGGCTTCGTCTTCCATCTTCAGCACGCCGATCGCGCGGCAGGTCACCACCACGCCGGGGGTGAGCGCGAACGGCGTGACCACCAGCACATCGACCGGGTCGCCGTCATCGGCCAGGGTCTGCGGGATGTAGCCGTAGTTGCACGGGTAGTGCATGGCTGTCGTCATGAAGCGATCAACGAACAACGCGCCGCTTTCCTTGTCGACCTCGTACTTGATCGGGTCCGCGTTCATCGGGATCTCGATGATGACGTTGAACTGCTCGGGCGCGTTCGCGCCGGGGGTCACGTTGTGCAGGCTCATGGCGGGAATTTGATTGGCGGTTGGACGCCGATTTTATGCGCTGGACTGACCCTGCCCTTGCACTAAAAACACGGCTGTTGGCCCGATGGAAAACACCATGCCGGTGTCGTTGCCTTGTCATCTTCCTTCCCTTAGCATCCCGCGTGGTTCGGACGACCCCGCCCTGGTGTGGAGCGTCCTGCTATCTGCGACTTCATTTCCCAAGCATCCCGACGAGGAGGAATCCCTTGATCACCATTCCCATGGCGCTGTACATCGCGCTCGCCTGCGGCCTTGCCGCCGTCATCTACGGCTTTTGGCAGCGCAGCTGGATTCTTCGTCAAAGCGCGGGCAATGCCCGCATGCAGGAGATCGCCGCGGCGATCCAGCAAGGCGCTGCCGCTTACCTGGCACGCCAGTACAAGACCATTGCCATCGTCGGCGTGGTGCTGGCGATCCTGATCGCCGTGTTCCTCGACAGCACCAGTGCCGTCGGCTTCGTGCTCGGCGCGTTCCTGTCGGGCGCCTGCGGCTTCATCGGCATGAACGTGTCGGTGAAGGCAAATGTGCGCACGGCGCAGGCCGCCACGAAGGGCATCGGCCCGGCGCTCGATGTGGCCTTCAAGGGCGGCGCCATCACCGGCATGCTGGTGGTCGGCCTGGGCCTGCTCGGCGTGGGCATCTTCTTCATGTTCATCACCGGCAACGGCAACATCACGCCGGACAAGAGCCTGGCGACCACGCTCAAGCCGATGCTCGGCTTTGCGTT
>JAYUHN010000142.1:0-36017 GCA_043766965.1 Ramlibacter sp.
CTGTGGATTGGCGAGAAGGAATTCGCTGCCTGGGGCTGGCGCATTCCGTACGCGATGTCGGGCATCCTGCTCGCCGTGTCGGTGTGGATCCGCTTGAAGCTGAGCGAATCGCCCGCGTTCGTGCGCATGAAGTCCGAAGGCAAGACTTCGAAAGCACCGCTGACCGAATCTTTCGGCCAGTGGGCCAATATGAAGATCGTCATCCTGGCGCTTGTTGGCGGCACGGCCGGCCAAGCCGTCGTCTGGTACACGGGCCAGTTCTACACGCTGTTCTTCCTGCAGACTTTCCTGAAGGTCGACGGGCCCACGGCCAACATCCTGATCGCCATCTCGCTGATCATTGGCACGCCGTTCTTCCTCGTCTTCGGTTCGCTGTCGGACAAGATCGGCCGCAAGCCGATCATCCTGGCCGGCTGCCTGCTGGCGGCGCTGACCTACTTCCCGCTTTTCAACGCGCTGACCACCTACGCCAACCCCAAACTGCAGGCCGCGATCCAGAAGTCGCCGGTGACGGTGGTGGCACCCGCAGGCGACTGCAACCTGATCCTGAACCTCACGGGCACGGCCAAGTTCACGACGGCGTGCGACTTGTCGCGCACCTTCCTGGCGAACTCTGGTGTCAACTACGACAAGACCGAAGGCTCCACGGTCACCGTGGCCACGGTGAAGGTCGGCGACAAGGCCATTGCTGGCTACGCTGCCACCCAACCCAACGCCAAGGATGAGAAGGTGCGGTTCGAGAAGGAAGTGCGTGAGGCGCTGAACGCCGCAGGCTACCCCGCCAAGGCCGACCCGATCCCGGCGGGCAGCGGCAACTGGTGGATGATCATCGGCATCCTGACCATCATGGTGATCTATGTGACCATGGTCTACGGGCCGATTGCCGCCATGCTGGTGGAGTTCTTCCCGACCCGCATCCGCTACACCTCGATGAGCCTGCCGTACCACATCGGCAACGGCTGGTTCGGCGGGTTCCTGCCAGCCATTTCCTTCTCGATCGTCGCCGCCCAGGGCAACATCTACAGCGGCCTGTGGTACCCGATCATCATCGCCTCGATCACCTTCGTGATTGGTGCGCTGTTCGTCAAGGAAACCAAGGACGTCGACATCTACAAGGACGATTGATTTCGCGACAGATCGCGCGACGTTTGGCCGGGCTCAACGCCCGGCACACCTGGGCCAGTGGCCCGGGTGACCGATGGGCAGCAGGCGCTGTCCATCGGTCACCTCAAGGTACCGAGAACTGCTGACATGTGGAAGATTCTTGTGGGCTTTGCACTCTTTGCAGCGCTGGCGCTTTTCGTGCTGCTGAAATCCGGGGCCGACGTGGACCTGGGTGGTGAGAAGCACGACGTGTCGCCACCGTCCGCTGCACCGGCAGGATCCGCTGCATCCACGGCAACGAAGTAGCCGCACCCGCCGGGTGCTGCCTGGCCTACAGGATCATGCGCTGCACACGCTCTTCAAGAGCCCGTGCCACATCGGGCCCTTTGCTCTTGGCGATGGCAGCGCTGAACTGCGGAATCAGTTCCTTCAGGTCCGCCATCGTGAAGCACTTTTCTATCTTCAGCGTGAAGAAGAAAGCGCGCAGGCCGATCAAGTCCACGGCGGTGTCGTTCATGAACTTCAGGGCCGCACGGTACTTCTCGGCGTCCTCTGCGGGTACCTTGTCAGGGAGCGACAGTCCAAGTTCCACGTCGACCGGCGCCCGTGGCGTGGCAGCCCGCGCGGCGGGCGCACTCGCGCTGTCCGATGCCACCAGGCCCAGTGCCACCAGGCTCTCCAGAAAGTCCTCGGGCGCGCCCAAAGTCACCTGAGCATGGCGCAACTGCGCCACCGTCCGGGTGCCGTCAACCATGATCAACATGGTTCTCAGGCGTTGCGAGAGTTGCAGGGTGCGGGCTCGCACCTCGTCAATCCCGGACGCGGTCTTCACATAGGTTTCTGAATCGTCCATGCCACTCGATGGGATGGGCCTCAGTCCACTGACTGTTTGGCCCATAGGTTGGCGCGCATGCGCCAGACCGAAGGATGGTACGCCCAGAGATGCCGCGCAGCGACCCGAACAAAGCCCGATAACCCGCCTACCTGCTGGGCAATGCGGGTGGGTCGCCTCTCAGCGCTTGGCCAGCCGCTGCCAAGTGTCGATGACGCTGTCCGGGTTGAGCGATATCGACACGATGCCCTCTGCGGCAAGCCAGTCGGCAAAGTCCGGGTGGTCGCTCGGGCCCTGGCCGCAGATGCCGACGTACTTGCCGGTGGCGCGGCAGGCCGCAATGGCACGCGAGATCATGGCCTTGACGGCCGGGTCGCGCTCGTCGAAGTCGTGCGCCAGTTGCTCCAGGCCCGAGTCGCGGTCCAAGCCCAGCGTCAGTTGTGTGAGGTCGTTGGAGCCTATCGACATGCCGTCGAAGTGCTCCAGGAATTGCTCGGCCAGGATGGCGTTGCTGGGCACCTCGCACATCATGATCACGCGCAGGCCGTCGGTGCCACCTTCGCTGCCGCGCTTGAGGCCGCGCTCGGCCAGCATGCGCACCACTGTCGAGGCCTGTTTCACCGTGCGCACGAAGGGCACCATGATCTCAATGTTGGTCAGGCCCATGTCCGTGCGCGCGCGCTTTAGCGCTTCGCATTCCATCGCAAAAGCGTCGCTGAATTCGCCGCTGATGTAGCGGCTGGCACCGCGAAAACCCAGCATCGGATTTTCTTCATCGGGCTCGTAACGCGTGCCGCCGATGAGCTTCTTGTATTCGTTGCTCTTGAAGTCCGACAGCCGCACGATCACCGGCTTGGGCCAAAAGGCAGCCGCGATCGTCGCCACCCCCTCGGCGACCTTGTCGACATAGAACGCCTTGGGCGACGCGTGGCCACGCGCCACCGACTCCACCGCCTTCTTCAGGTCGGCGTCGACGTTCGGGTAGTCGAGCACGGCCTTCGGGTGCACCCCGATGTTGTTGTTGATGATGAACTCGAGCCGCGCCAGCCCGACGCCGTGGTTCGGCAGCTGGCAGAAGTCGAACGCCAGTTGCGGGTTGCCGATGTTCATGGTGATCTTGGTCTTGATCTCGGGCATCTCGCCGCGCTGCACTTCGGTGACTTCGGTTTCCAGCAGGCCGTCGTAGATGAATCCGGTGTCGCCCTCGGCGCAGCTGACCGTCACCAGCGTGCCCTCCTTGAGCCGGGCGGTGGCGTCGCCGCAGCCGACCACAGCGGGGATGCCGAGTTCGCGGGCGATGATCGCGGCGTGGCAGGTGCGCCCGCCGCGGTTGGTGACGATCGCGCTGGCCCGCTTCATCACCGGCTCCCAATTGGGATCGGTCATGTCGGTCACCAGGATGTCGCCGGCCTGCACCCGGTCCATCTCGCCCAAGCTGTGCACCAGCCGGACCGGGCCGGTGCCGATCTTCTGGCCGATGGCGCGGCCCTCCGCCAGCACGGCGCCTTTGCCCTTGAGCTTGTAGCGAAGCTCGGCCTTGCCTTGCTGCTGGCTCTTCACCGTTTCGGGACGCGCCTGCAGGATGTAGATCTTGCCGTCGCTGCCGTCTTTGCCCCACTCGATGTCCATGGTGCGGCCGTAGTGCTCCTCGATCACCAGGGCGTACCGGGCCAACTGCTCCACGTCCGCATCCGACAGGCTGTAGCGGTTGCGCTGCTCCAGCGGCACGTCGACCGTCTTCACCAGCTTGCCGGAGCCGGACTTTTCTGCCGCGCTGGAAAACACCATCTGGATCAGCTTGGAGCCGAGGTTGCGGCGGATCACCGCGCGCTTGCCGGCTTTGAGCATTGGCTTGTGGACGTAGAACTCGTCGGGGTTGACGGCGCCCTGCACCACCGTCTCGCCCAGCCCGTAACTCGACGTGATGAACACGACCTGGTCGAAGCCCGATTCGGTGTCGATGGTGAACATCACGCCGGCGGCTCCCAGGTCGCTGCGAACCATGCGCTGCACGCCGGCCGACAACGCGACGTCGGCATGGGCGAAGCCCTTGTGGACACGGTAGCTGATCGCCCGGTCGTTGTAGAGCGACGCGAACACTTCGCGCATCTTGTGCAGCACATCGTCGATGCCGACCACGTTGAGGAACGTTTCTTGCTGGCCCGCAAACGACGCGTCAGGCAGGTCTTCTGCGGTCGCGGACGAGCGCACCGCGAAACTGGCCCCGGGGTTGTCCGAGCTCAAACTGGCGTAGGCGGAACGGATCGCTTTTTCAAGGTCGCCCGGAAAGGGCTGGGCTTCGATCCAGCCACGGATCTCGGCGCCCGCCGCTGCCAGTGCGCGCACGTCTTCGGTGTCGAGCGTGGTCAGTCTCGTGCCGATGCGGCCGGCCAGGCCGGCATGGGCCAGGAACTGCCGGAACGCGTGCGCAGTGGTGGCGAAGCCGGTCGGCACGCGCACCCCCCCGGGCAGCTGGGAGATCATTTCGCCGAGGCTGGCATTCTTGCCGCCGACCGCCTCGACATCGGTCATTCTCAGGTTTTCAAACGGTACGACCAGGGCGGTCGCGCTGAACAGGGAAGACATGGGAAAGCTCCGGAAGTTGAAACGTGTATGGCAGCCGCGGACGGGCGCGCTTTCGCATGGCACGGGGTGCGGCTGTGTTTTTGTTTTTTGGGGCCGCAGCGGTGCATGGCTTGACTCGATAATTGGCACGATTGTAGGCGGGGCGGACGCTTTTGCGGCCTTTCGCCGGCCCCCAACTCGACAGGCGCGCCATGCACACCCGCACCGTTTTCTTCCTTTCCGATGGCACCGGCATCACCGCGGAAACCTTCGGCAACGCAATCCTCGCGCAGTTCGAATTCAAGCCGCGCCACGTGCGCTTGCCGTTCATCGACAGCGTCGACAAGGCGTACCAGGTGGTGCGGCAGATCAATCACACTGCCGAGCTCGAAGGACGCAAGCCGATCGTCTTCACCACGCTCGTCAACGTCGAGATCATGCGGGTGCTCGAGGACGGCTGCAAGGGCATGTTGCTGGACATGTTCGGCACCTTCGTGCGGCCGCTCGAGATCGAACTGGGCATGAAGTCGAACCACCGGGTCGGGCGCTTCTCGGATGCCAGCAACAGCCAGGAATACCACGACCGGATCGAGGCGATCAACTTCAGCCTGGCGCACGACGACGGCCAGTCGAACCGGGACATGGAGCAGGCTGACGTGATCCTGGTGGGCGTCAGCCGCAGCGGCAAGACACCGACCTCGCTGTACCTGGCGATGCAGCACGGCCTCAAGGCGGCCAACTACCCGTTGATTCCCGATGACTTCGAGCGCAAGCTGCTGCCCCCGGCGCTGGTTCCGCACCGCGCGAAGATCTTCGGCCTCACCATCCTGCCGGAGCGGCTGGCCGAGATCCGCCACGAGCGGCGACCCAATTCGACCTACGCGGCGTTGGCGAACTGCCGCAACGAGGTGGCGGAAGCCGAGGCAATGATGCGGCGATACGGCATCCGGTGGCTGTCGACCACCACCAAGTCGATCGAGGAAATCGCCACCACCATCCTGCAGGAGATCCGGCCCGAGCGGCTCGATTATTAGGAGGGCTGCACGAGGGGCCGAGTCGTCATCCCCGCGCAGGCGGGGATCAAGTCGTCATCCCCGCGCAGGCGGGGATCCAGCGCGTCCGATCCAGCGCCTACCGCCCTGGGTTCCCGCCTGCGCGGGAATGACGGGATTCACGGCACCTGAACCCGCGCACGTGGCCGGGCCACGTCGAGGTCCTGCAACGGGCCCGTGCCGCTGAAGCGGTCCAGCGCCAGGTAGATCGCCGGCGTGATGTAGAGCGTAATGACCTGCGAGAAGATCAATCCGCCGGCCACGGCCAGGCCCAGTGGCTGCCGCAGTTCGGCACCGGTTCCGAGGCCGAGCGCCATCGGCAGCGCTCCCATCAGCGCCGCCATGGTGGTCATCAGGATCGGGCGGAAACGCAGCCGGCAGGCTTCGCGGATGGCGTCGACCGGCGCCATGCCGCGGGTGCGCTGCGCGTCCAGCGCGAAGTCGATCATCATGATCGCGTTCTTCTTGACGATGCCGATCAGCATCAGGATGCCGATGGTGGCGATCAGCGTCAGGTCGACGTTGAAGACCCAGAGCGTGAGCAGCGCGCCGACCGCCGCCGACGGCAGTCCGGCAAGAATCGTGATCGGGTGGATGTAGCTCTCGTACAGCACGCCCAGCAGCACGTAGATCACCAGCACCGCCATCACGATCAGGATCGCCTGGCTCGACTGCGAGTCCTGGAACACCGCCGCGTCGCCGCCATAGCTGGCGACGATCGAGGCCGGCATCCTGAGGTCACGCGAGAAGGCGTCGATCTTGTCGGTGGCACTGCCCAGCGGCGTATCGGGCGCCAGGTTGAAGGCAATGGTGATGGCCTGCAGCTGTCCCTGGTGGTTGACCGCCGTCGGGCCGACCGTGCGGCTCACGGTGGCGAACGAGGACAGGGGCACCAGCGAACCCGTTTTGCTGCGCAGGTTGATTTTTCCCAGGCCCTCCTCGAAGCGGCGGTCGGCGTCCATGGCTTCCAAGATCACCAGATAGCTGTTCGCGGCACTGTAGATGGTCGACACCTGCCGTTCGCCGAACGCGTCGTACAGGGCGCTGCGAATGTCGGCGATCTGGACCCCCAGAATGTTGGCCTTGTCCCGGTCGATCCGCAGTGACGCCTGCAAGCCCTTGTTCTGCGAATCGCTGGTGACGTCGCGGAACGACGGGTCGGCCCGCATCCTGTCCATCAGCCGGTTCGACCAGTCGCCCAAGGCATCGGCGCTGACGCTCTGCAGCGAGTACTGGTAGCGGCTCTTGCTCTGCCGGCCGCCCAGCTGCAGGTTCTGGATCGGCCGCATGTACACCGCGACGCCGGGCACCGTGCGCGAGGCGCGCCGCAACGAGTCGATCACCGCCTGCATTCTGGCGCGGTCTCCCCGAGCCTTCAGAACCACGAACATGCGGCCCGTGTTCAGCGTACCACCGCCACCGCCACCGGCGCCGATGAACGAGGTTACGTCCGCCACATTCGGATCCGCGCGCAAGGCGCCCCCGACACGGTCCTGCAGTGCCAGCATGGCCGCGAAGGACACGTCCTCGGCCGCCTCGGTCGTGATCTGAATCTGGCCGATGTCCTCTTCCGGGAAAAATCCCTTGGGAATCACCACCGCCAGCAACACGGTGAAAACGAAGGTCGAGAGCGCGACCACCAGCATCAAGCGCCGATGCCCCAGCGTCCAGTCAAGGGTCCGCATATAGAAGCCGTGCACGGCCTGGAACAGGGCTTCGAACACCCGGCCGACCGTGCCGCCAGGCACCCGATGGCCGGCCCCGGCGCCTTCGCCCTTCAGGAAGCGGCTGGCCAGCATCGGCACCAACGTCAGCGAGACCGCAGCCGACACCAGCACCGCCAGCGCCACGACCACCGCGAACTCGTGGAACAGCAGGCCGATCACCCCGGGCATGAAGAAAATCGGGATGAACACGGCCACCAGCGACACCGAGATCGACACAATAGTGAAACCCATCTCTTTGGCGCCGACCAGCGACGCCTGCATCGGCGGAGTTCCCGCCTCGATGTGGCGCACGATGTTTTCCAGGACCACGATGGCGTCGTCGACCACCAGCCCGACGGCCAGCGTGATGCCGAGCAGCGAAACGTTGTCCAGGCTGTAGCCGAACGCGTACAGCAACGCCACGGCGCCGATCAGGGAGATCGGCATGGTGACGGCCGGGATCAGCGTCGCCATCACACGGTGCAGAAACAGGTAGATGACGAGCACCACCAGCAGCACCGTCATCGCCAGCGTCAGGTTGACGTCGTGGATCGCGGCCAGGATCGACACTGACCGGTCGTTGACCATGTTGATGCTGATCGACTGGGGCAGCTGGGCCTTGAACTGCGGCAGCAGGCGGCGGATTGAATCCACCACCTGCACCGTGTTGGCATTGGGCTGGCGCTGCACCGACAGCAGGATCGAGCGCTCGCCGTTGTAGCTGGCCGAGGTCCGGACCGACTCGTAGCTGTCTTCCACGCTCGCCACCTCGCCGAGGCGCACCGGCACGCCGCCGCGCGAGGCCACGATGATGTCCGCGAACTCGCTCGCGTTTTTCATCTGCGCATTGGCCTGGATCGTCAACGTCTGGCGCGGGCCGTCCAGCGCCCCGATCGGGGTGTTCGAATTCGCGGCCTTGACGGCGGCAGCCAGGTCGTCGAGCGTGATGTTGCGTGCGTTCAGCAATTCGGAATTGGCCCGGATCCGCACCGCGAAGCGCTTCTGTCCATTGACGTTGACCTGCGCCACGCCCTCGACCGTGGACAGCGTCGGCGCGATCAGGCCCTCGGCGAAATCATTCAGTTCGGCCAGGCCCATCGACGGCGAATTGAGTGCGATGAAAAGCACCGGCGCATCGGCCGGATTGACCTTGCGGTACGACGGCAGCTGCGTCAGCTCGGCCGGCAATTGCCGCTGGGCCCGCAGCAGCGCCGCCTGCACGTCGACGGCGGCTGCGTCGATGTCGCGTGACGATTCGAATTCGAGCGTGATCTGGCTGTTGCCGAGCGTGCTGGTGGAGCTGATCAGCTTGAGCCCCGAGATGGTGGAGAACTGCTTTTCAAGCGGCAGGGCGACCGAGGAGGCCATGGTTTCCGGGCTGGCCCCGGGAAGTTGCGCGCCCACGCTGATGACCGGCGTGTTGTAGCGCGGCAAGGCCGCCACCGGAATCTGCAGGTACGCGAAGATGCCGGCCAGCACGATCGCGGCACTGAACAGCACCGTCATCACCGGCCGGCGGATGCACAGTTCGGAGATGTTCATGTCGGGTCTTTTTTGGCGGTGCCGGGCTTGCCCTCCCTTTCGCCCTTCTCACCTTTCTCGCCCCTTTCGACGCGGACGCGCGAGCCCGGCCGGAGGTTCTGCTTGCCTTCCACCACCACCCGCTCCCCGGCCTGCACGCCGCGCAGCACGGCCTGATCGCCGAACGGGTAGTCCACCTCCACCTTGCGCGGCTGCACCGTGTCGTCCTTCATCACGACGTAGACGATCTTGCCGGTGGGCAAGGTGATCACCGCGGCCTGCGGCACCAGCGTCGCGTCTTTCAAGGTGCGCACCGTGACCCTGGTGGACACGTACTGGCCGGGCCACAGCTGCTGCGCGCCGTTGTTGAAATGGGCCTTCGCCTTCACCGTCCCGGCCTGGGGATCCACGGCGTTGTCGACGAAACTGAGCACGCCCAGCAAGGGCGTTTTGGAACCGGGCACCAACGCAGTCACGGGCGACCGGATGCGGGCCGCGGCGAGCAGGTCCTGCAGCCGGCTCTCCGGCACCGGAAAGCTCACGCCGATCGGATCGAGTTGTGTCACCGTCACCAGCACCGTGGCCGGCTGCGCCAGGCTGCCGGTCAACAGGGGAATCGAGCCGATCCGGCCCGAGATCGGCGCGCCGATCGTGTCGTAGCTGAGGGCGACCTGGGCCGACCGGATCGCCGCGGTGTCCGCGGCCAGCGCGGCACGCTGCGCTTCGAGCTGGCTGAGGTTGTTGTCGGCCGCGCTTTTGGAGATGAAGTTCTGCGCCAGCAGCTCCTGGCTGCGCTTGTACTGGCGCTCCAGGTCGTTGAGCAGCGCCTGATCACGCAGCAGTTGCGCCTGCGCCCGCTCCAGGCCGGCCCGGTCGACCCGGTCGTCCAGGGAAAACAGCGGGTCACCGGCGCGGACGAACTGCCCTTCCCTCACATGGACCTGCCGGATGATGTTGCTGACCTGCGGGCGCACGTCCACGCTGTTGAGCGAAATCACGCTGCCATTGACCTCGACGATCACCGGGACGTCCTGGCGCGAGACCGCTGCAAAGGTGATCAGCGTCGCAGGGACCGCCGCGGCCGATGCGCCGGTCGCAGCGATCGTGGCTGCACCTGCCTCGCCGGCACCTGCTTTGTCGCTCTTGTGCGCGAACCACCAGGCTGTGCCCAAGGCAACTGCAATCGCTGCAACGGCGGCCGTCGTAGTGATCGCTTTCAGCGCCATAGGGAAAACGTCGCCGAGTTTGCGCAGCAGTTACTGTTCGATACCACCCGTCAATGTAGCAGCAGCGGACGCTGCGCGGTGCTCGTTCTGACCCGTGAGCGCTCCAACGCCGGTTGGTGCCAGCTCTTTACAGCTGATTTACACGGGCGAGCGCTGGCCAAGCGCGACCTCGACGCCGAAATTTGCAAGCGCATCGGCGCGCTCATTGCCCGGGTCTCCGTTGTGGCCTCGCACCCAGCGCCAGTCGATCGTGTGTCCAGCCTGGCTCACCAGTATGTCCAGTTCCTGCCAGAGTTCGACATTCTTCACCGGCTGCCTGGCCGCGGTGCGCCAGCCTTTGGCCTTCCAGCCCGGCAACCATTCGGTGATTCCCTTCAGCACGTACTGGCTGTCCAGATAAAGAGTGACCTGGCAGGGCCGCTTGAGCGACTCGAGGGCGCGGATGACGGCCAGCAGTTCCATCCGGTTGTTGGTGGTGAGCAGCTCGCCTCCGAACAATTCCTTTTCCGTGCCTCCGGCCTTCAGCAGCACGCCCCAGCCCCCGGGGCCCGGATTGCCCTTGCAGGCGCCGTCGGTATAGATCTCGACCGCCTTCACCGGATACTTCTTTCCTGCGCCTCGGCGCTGTGGGCCCGATTCGCCAGCGGCACCGGCGCGGTGGCAATGCCCGCGGCCGGGCGCCATGCCGGGCCGATCAATTTCGCACCCCGCACCCGCTTCACCGCGACGATGAAGTAAGCCGCGCCGAAGATCGGCCACCAGCGCGCGCCGATGCGGTCGATCCAGCCGTAGCGATCGAGCCATTGCTGACTTTTCATGGCGGGACGGTAGCAGCCGAAACTGCCCGACTCCACTTCGAAATTCAACAGGCGCAGCCAGTCCCGCAGCCGCCAGTAGCCGATGAATTCCCCGGCGCCGGGCAGGTACAGCTCGCCCAGGCCCAAGCGCCGGTACAGGTGCGCCCGGCGCTGCTTCAAGCCCCACAGGCTGGCCGGGTTGAGACAGCAGATCACGACACGCCCTTCGGGCACCAGCACACGCTCGACTTCGCGCAGCGTCGCGTGCGGGTCGTGATTCAGCTCCAGTGAATGCGGCAGCACCACCAGGTCGAGGCTGTTTGCGGGAAACGGCAGCGCGGCGAAATCGATGACGAGCGCTGGCCGGGTCGCACATGCGATTTCCGGCAGCGCCGGCCCGGGCACGGCCAGCCATTTGTGCGGCATCCGGTTCGCATCCAGCGCGTCGATGCCCGGCAATCCAAGCTGCAGCGCGTGGTAGCCGAAGATGTCGCCGACGACGCGTTCGAACTCCGAGCGTTCCCACGCCAGCAGGTAACGCCCGGGCGGCGTTTCAAACCACTGCTGCATTCCTATAATCGGGTCGCTCATGAAGTCAATCTTGCCGCCTGCCTTTCAGGACATCCGTCCATTCCTCTTGCAGGACCGGCGTCCGGGCCTGCAACTGGAAGCGATTCTAGTCACGCACCGCCACCCCGGCCTGTTGCCCCAAGCCCCGGAACGCCGTCAATGGAAATACGAATGCAGATGAAGCTGTACCCGATCGCTGTCTCGACCCTCCTGCTGTGGTTGTCCGGTTGCGCCAACGTCCCCCAGACAGACCCTCCCACGACCGTCCCGCCGGTCGCAAGCGCCCCTGCCGCGCCGGCCGCCCCTGCCCCCCCTGCCCTGACGCCTGTGTTCCCGGGCGCGCCGCTGGAGCCGATCACCGCCGGCCAGGCGTCGTCCCAGGACGTCGCGGGCATGCAGGTCCCCGCCGACCTGTGGGACCGCATCCGCCGGGGCTTCAAGATGAAGGACCTGGAAAGCGACCTGGTCGTCCAGCAGGAGCAGTGGTACACCTCGCGTCCCGACTACATCCAGCGCATGACCGAGCGCTCCAGCAAGTACCTGTTCCACATCGTGGAGGAACTCGAGCGGCGGAACATGCCGTCCGAGCTGGCGCTGCTGCCCTTCATCGAAAGCGCCTTCAATCCGCAAGCGGTTTCCAGCGCGCGCGCAGCCGGCATGTGGCAGTTCATGCCCGCCACCGGCACCTTTTTCGAGCTGAAGCAGAACGTGTTTCGCGACGACCGGCGCGACGTGCTGGCGTCGACTCGCGCCGCGCTGGATTATCTGCAGAAGCTGTACGGAATGTTCGGCGACTGGCAGCTGGCGCTGGCAGCCTACAACTGGGGTGAGGGCAGCGTGGGTCGCGCCATCGCGAAGAACCGCAACAGCGGGCTCGGCGTGACCTATAGCGATCTCAACATGCCCAACGAGACGCGCTTTTACGTGCCAAAGCTGCAGGCGGTGAAGAACATCATCGCCAACCCCGCGAACTACCGCACCGAGTTGCCGCTGATCGAAAACCATCCCTACTTCCAGAGCGTCACGATCACCCGGGACATGGACGTCGAGCTGGCTTCGCGGCTGGCCGGCATCAAGGTGGAGGATTTCAAGGCGCTCAATCCCTCGATGAAGCGCCCCGTGATCCTGGCCGCCGGCACGCCCGAGATCCTGCTGCCCTGGGACAACGCGCACGTGTTCCAGAAGAATTTCGACGCCTACAGCACCGGCCAGTACGCGACCTGGACCGCCTGGAGCGCTCCGGCCACGATGACTGTCACCGAGGCCGCGCGCCGCGTCGGCATGAGCGAGAACGAGCTGCGCGCGGCCAACACCATCCCGCCGCGCATGCTGATCAAAAGCGGGTCGGTGCTGATCGTGCCGCGCGCCTCCCAGCAGCAGCAGGATGTGACCAGCCATGTCGCCGACCACGGGCAGCTTTCGCTGTCGCCGGAAAGTGTCAGCCGCCGCAGCATCGTGCGGGCGGGAAAGCACGAAACTGTCGCGACCGTGGCGCGCCGGTACCGGGTCAATCCGCAGGAGGTGGCCGGCTGGAACAGCGTGCTGGTCAGCGCCGCTTTCAAGCCGGGCCAGCCTGTCGTGCTGTTCCTGCCGGCCAGGGCCCAGACCGGCCGCTCTGGGGTCAAAGAACAAGCCGCGCGGGCAGCCGCCTCGCGTGCTGCGTCCAGGTCACCGGCGCGTGGGCGCGGCGTCGTGAAGGTGGCACCGCGCAAGCAGGTGGCGCCCTCGAATCGCCGCTGAGCGACCTGGTTGCTCCGGCCGGAGCGGTAGCCCGTGGCAATTCAGAGTTTCTCGGTTTCGCCGCCGCGCGGCTGCCACTTCATCAGGCGTTTTTCGATGCGCCCGACCAGTCCGTCCAGCAACAGGGCGAATGCCGTCAGGACCACGATTCCGGCAAACACGGTGTTGACGTCGAAGGTGCCTTCAGCCTGCAGGATCAGGTAGCCGACACCGCGCGCGGAGCCGAGGTACTCGCCCACCACGGCGCCGACGAAGGCCAGGCCCACCGACGTATGCAGGCTGGAAAACACCCAGCTGGTCGCGCTCGGCAGATAAACGGTGCGAAGCAGCTGCTTCTGGCTGGCGCCCAGCATCCGCGCGTTGGCCAGAACCACCGGACTGACTTCCTTCACGCCCTGATAGACGTTGAAGAAGACGATGAAGAACACCAGCGTGACCGCGAGCGCGACCTTGCTCCACATCCCCAGCCCGAACCAGAGCGAGAAAATGGGAGCCAGGATCACGCGCGGCATGGAATTGGCGGCCTTGATATAGGGATCGAGGATGGCGCTCGCGGTAGGCGCAAGCGCGAGCCACAGCCCGAACACGAGTCCCAGCACCGTGCCGATGACGAATGCCAGCACCGTCTCCAGCAGCGTGATCCCCAGGTGCAGGTAGATGTCCGCGTTACCCGCGAGTCCGTCCGGAAACAGGCTGCTTTCGCCGAACCCGAACGGCATGAACCACGACCATACGCGGCCCGCCACCTTGACCGGTTCCCCGAGGAAGAAGGCGTACTGCTGGTTGCGCGACACCAGGTGCCAGCCCAGCAGCAGCAGCAGCAGGAGGCCGACCTGCCAGTACCGCAGGTTGCGCTCCGACGGCATCAGGCGCGCCAACATCAGACCG
Source organism: Ramlibacter sp. (assembly GCA_043766965.1). Classification (GTDB taxonomy): domain Bacteria; phylum Pseudomonadota; class Gammaproteobacteria; order Burkholderiales; family Burkholderiaceae_C; genus Ramlibacter. Next base: position 14,002 of record JAYUHN010000142.1, read on the forward strand.
CCTTCTTCAGTTGCTGCGCGTAGCCCTTGAGCACTTCGTCGCGCAGCACCGTCCAGATCTCCGAGTGCAACTGCACGAAGCGCGGATCGCCGCGGACTTCGGCCACGTCGCGCGGGCGCGGCAGGTCGACCGCGAATTCGCCCAGCGGCCGCGTGCCGGGGCCGGCCGACAGCACCACGACCCGGTCGCTCATGGCGATCGCCTCGTCCAGGTCGTGCGTGATGAACAGCACGGCTTTCTTCCTGGAGCCCCACAGTTCCAGCACTTCGTTTTCCATCAGCTGCCGGGTCTGGATGTCGAGCGCGCTGAACGGCTCGTCCATGAGGATGATGTCGGGGTCCAGCGCCAGCACCTGGGCCAGCGCGGTGCGCTTGCGCATGCCGCCGGACAGCTGGTGCGGATAACGGTCTTCGAAGCCACCGAGGCCGACGCGCTCCAGCCACGCCTGCGCCTGGCCGCGCGCCTGCGCATCGGGAACGCCGCGGTACTGCAGGCCGACCATGACGTTGTCGATCGCGCTGCGCCACGGCATCAGCGCCTCGCTCTGGAACATGTAGCCGGCGCGGCGGTTGATGCCCTGCAACGGCTGTCCGAACACACGGACAGCGCCGGACGACGGGGCGAGCAGTCCGGCCGCGATGTTCAGCAGCGTCGACTTGCCGCAGCCGGTGGGGCCGACCACCGAAACGAATTCGCCGGCGCGCACCCGCAATGTGGTGTCCGCAACCGCGGTGTAGCGCTGCGCGTGCTCGTCTGCCGATCGGAACGTGACCGTGATCCGGTCGAGTTCTAGGGCAAAGTCAGACACGTGGAGCCGGCGTCAGGCCTTGAACCTGTCTTTCGCGCGGCGCGCGAAATCGTTGGTGTAGGTCTTGGCCAGGTCGATCCTGGCGGCCTTGATCGACGGGTCGAAACTCGCAAGCGCCTTCAACGCGGTGCGCGTGCCGTCCTCGGGCAGCACCCCGTCCAGCGAAATCGCTTCGCGCACCTTGTTGAAGGAAGCCAGGTAAAGCGCCCGGTCGCCGAGCAGGTAGTTCTCGGGCACGGTCTTGATGATGTCGCTCGGGCCGGCCGTCTGCAGCCACTTCAGGCCGCGCACGATGGCGTTCGCCAGGGCCTGGCAGGTGTTGGGGTTCTTCTGGATGAATTCGGCGTGGGTGTAGAAGCAGGCGGCCGGCATCAGGCCGCCGAAAACGTCCGTGGTGCCCTTGAGCGTGCGGGTGTCGCTGATGATCTTGACGTCGCCTTTCTGCTCCAGCATCGTCATCACCGGATCGGTGTTGCTCATCGCGTCGATCTGGCCGGAACGCAGGGCCGTGAGCGCACCGGCGGCCGTGCCGACGCCGACATAACTCACGTCGGCTGCCTTGATGCCACCGCGCGAAAGCACCAGGTTGGCCACCATGTTGGTCGACGATCCCGGCGCCGAAACACCGATCTTCTTGCCGCGCAGGTCGGACAGCGCCTGGTATCCGGGCATGGTCTTGGTCGACACGCCCATGGCGATCTGCGGCGCGCGGCCCTGCAGCACGAACGACTGGATGAACTGGTTCTTGCTTTGCATGTTGATGGTGTGCTCGTAGGCACCGCTCACCACGTCGGCCGACCCGCCCACCAGCGCCTGAAGCGCGCGCGCCCCGCCGGCGAAATCCGAAATCTCGACTTCAAGCCCTTCGGCCCTGAAATACCCGAGCTGCTCCGAGATGGTCAGCGGCAGGTAATAAAAAGCGGCCTTGCCGCCGACGGCGATCGAGAGCCTGCTTTTCTCGAGCCGCGCCTCGCCCCAGACGGCAGGCGCAGCGATCGCGGCGCCTGCGAGCACTGCCGCGGAAGTGAAGGTCCGCCGGCTGACATTGCTGTTTTTCATCGGCGGATCCTCTCTCGTTGCCATGCCGGGAGCGTAGTCGTGGCGGTGTTGCGCTGCATCGGGAACATCCCGTGCGGGTTTTCACGTAAGGGCCGCGGCGCTCTCACGGCGCAAACACTGCGCCCGAGGACTGGCGCGCGAGCCCTACCTGCGGTCGACCATCGCGTGCGCGATGGTGCCAAGGTCGACGTACTCGAGCTCGCTGCCGGCCGGCACCCCGCGCGCCAGCCGCGTAACCCGCAGCCCCTTGCTCTTGAGCGCCTCGCCGATCACGTGCGCCGTGGCCTCGCCCTCGGCAGTGAAGTTGGTGGCCAGGATCACTTCCTGCACCTCGCCGTTGGTGGCGCGGGCAAACAGCTTGGCCAGGCCGATGTCGTTCGGGCCGATGCCGTCCAGCGGACTCAGCTTTCCCATCAACACGAAATACCGGCCCCGGTAAGCGGCGGTGCGCTCCACAGCCGCCTGGTCGGCCGGCGTTTCCACCACGCACAGCTTGCTGCGGTCCCGCTGCGCATCGAGGCAGGTGGCGCAGACCTCGTTTTCGGTGAAGGTGTGGCACAGGGTGCAATGGCGGATGCTGGTCGCGGCCTGCTGCAGCGCCTGCGCCATCAGCTGCGCGCCCTGCCGGTCATGCTGCAACAGGTGAAACGCCATGCGCGAGGCGGACTTGACGCCGACCCCGGGCAGGCGGCGCAACGCCTGGATCAGCGCCTCGAGCGAGTGCGTGTCGGCCAAAAAAAACTCTACAACGGGAATTTCATGCCGCCGGGCAGGCTCGGCATGCCCTGGGCCAGCTTGCCCATTTTTTCCTGCGATGTTTCCTCCGCCTTGCGCACCGCGGCATTGAACGCGGCCGCCACCAAGTCTTCGAGCATGTCCTTGTCGTCAGCCAGCAAACTGGGATCGATGGCGATGCGCTTGACTTCGTGTTTGCAGGTCATGGTGACCTTGACCAATCCGGCGCCGGACTCGCCGGTCACCTCGATGAAGGCGAGTTCGTCCTGCGCCTTCTTCAGGTTGTCCTGCATGGCCTGGGCCTGCTTCATGAGGCCGGCAAGTTGTCCCTTGTTGAACATGACTATTCCTGGTGGGTTGAATGGGCGGCGGGCTGGATGCTGATGATCTTCCAGCCGGTCGGAAAATCGTGCCGGGTCGATTGCACGAACGGGTCGTTGAGGATGATGGCTTCGGCCACCTGCTGCCTGGCCGCCGCGTCGGCGGCGATGCGGCGGGCCGGACTGTCGGTGACGGCGCCGACTTCGACGCTGAGGTTGACGTCGTGGCCGGCTGCCAGGACCGCGGCGCGCAGCCGCTCGCGGCTGGCCGGCTGGTTGAGCGATTCGCGCTCGACCCGCAGCATCCAGTGGCCGGTGTCACGCGCCACCAGCTGCGATTGCAAGGCCAGCTCGCGCACCAGCGCGACGATCGCCTGCTGCCCCACCAGCTGCTGCACGGTCGCGTGCCAGAAGTCGCCTTCTTCGGTCAGAACCAGGGGCGCCGAACTGCGCTGAGGCGCGGCTTCGCGCGGCGACTCGGGCTGCAGCCGCACCGGGACGCCGACCACCGGCGACTGCGCTTCGCCGTTGACCGGCACAGGCCGCTGCGGGCGTCGCGGCGGGTCGAACACCGGCAGCACGCGGCCGGCCGATGCCGCGGTCCCATTCGCTTTGCCATTCGGATTCGCATTGCCAGTCGCCGTGGCACTGCCGCCCGCAAGAGCAGGGGCTGGGGCCATCGGCATCGGCGCGACCGGCCGGCGCGGCTCACTCAGAGTTTTTTTTTCCGGCTGTGCCTCGGCCAGCCGGGCTGGCCGTGCGGCGACCGCCCCGGGCGCCGGCTTGAATGCGAGCAGCCGCAACAGCACCATCGTCAGCGCGGCGTACTCGTCGGGAGCGAGCCCAAGGTCGCCGCGCCCGTGCAGGCACATGCTGTACAGCAGCTGGGTCTCGTCGACAGGCATCATCGCGGCCAGCCGCGCGATCTCGGTGGCATCCGGGTCCCCGGCGTCACCGCCATCCGGCAGCGTTTGCACCACTGCCATCCGCTGCAGCACCGAGCTCATCTCTTCCAGCGTCGACGCCGCGCTGAGCCCATGCAGCCGCAGCGTTTCGGACGTCTCCACCACGGTACGGCCGTCGCCCCGGGCCAGTGCGTCGATCAGGCGAAAGACATAGCTGCTGTCGACGCTGCCCAGCATCTGGCGCACCGCCGCTTCTTCGAGCTTGCCGTTGCCGAAGGCGATCGCCTGGTCGGTGAGCGACAGCGCGTCCCGCATCGAGCCCCGCGCGGCGCGCGCCAGCAGGCGAAGCGCCTGGGAATCGGCTTCCACGCCTTCCGCGGCAAGCACCTGCACCAGATGTTCGCGCACGGTCTCCGGCGCCATCGGCCTAAGGTTGAACTGCAGGCAACGCGAGAGCACCGTCACCGGAACCTTCTGCGGATCGGTGGTGGCCAGCACGAACTTGAGGTATTCCGGCGGCTCTTCCAGCGTCTTGAGCATCGCATTGAACGCGTGGCCGGTGAGCATGTGCACTTCGTCGATCATGAAGACCTTGAAGCGGCCCTGCACCGGCTTGTAAACGGCCTGCTCGAGCAGCGACTGCACTTCGTCGACGCCCCGATTGGAGGCGGCGTCGAGCTCGGTGTAGTCGACGAAGCGTCCGCTGTCGATGTCGCGGCAGGCCTGGCACGCACCGCACGGCGTTGCGGTGATGCCGCCCTGCCCATCCTCGCCCTGGCAGTTGAGCGACTTGGCGAGAATCCGCGCCACCGTCGTCTTGCCCACGCCCCGCGTGCCGGTGAACAGGTAGGCGTGGTGCAGCCGCTGCCGAGTCAACGCGTTGGTCAGCGCCTGCACCACGTGCCCCTGGCCGACCATCTGCGAGAACGTTTTGGGCCGGTACTTGCGGGCGAGCACGAGGTAGGACATCGACGTCGATTCTAAGGTGCCCGACCAGTGCGCCCGGGTCCCCGCGCCGGCACGAAGGCCATCGCGCCTCACCTACAATAGCCGCTGACGGGCCTCCCCGCATGGTGAAGCGGCCAACCGGGTCAGGTGGGGAACCAAGCAGCCCTAACTGTGGAGCCAGTGCCGGGGGTAAGGCTCGTCAACCCCTACTTCGAATCATGCAGGCTTGCGCGCTCCGCGCTAACGCATGAAGCGTCCATCGGCGCCGACGATCGACAGGTCCACGAACTCCAGGCCCGTGTGGTCGTCGGGCCCGTAGCCGATCTCCAGGCCTCCCAGGTTGTAGTTCTTCATCCCCTCCAGCGCGGCACGCAGGCGCTCGCGTGTCGGATTGCGGCCGGCGCGCTGCAGACCTTCGACCAGCACCTTGGCGGCGGCGAAACCTTCGAGCATGGCGGGCGAGAGAGCGGTTCCCGGCTTGGCGTTGGCAAGCGTCTGCGCTTCCTTCACCATCGGATAGCCGGCCGAGCGTTCCGACGGGAACACCTGCGTAACGATTACGCCGCGGGCATCGGCGCCGAGCGACTTGACGAAGCCGGACGACGCGTTGTTGGACAGCGTCACGATCTGCGGCTTGGCGCCAGCGGCGTGCAGCGCCTTGATGCCGTCGACGACGTGGGTGCCGGAGCCGACCCACACGATCGCCTGCGTCTCCGCTTTGATGAGCGGCGCGGCGAGCACCGAGAAGTCCGGCTTGCTGCGGTCGGTCTTGAGGACCACGGCCGGCTGCAGCTTGACTTTCGCCAGGCCGCGCATCGCGCCCTGCAACCCGTCCTGGCCGAACGAATCGTCGGTGTGCACGATCGCGATCCGGCGGGTGCCCAGGCTGCTCAGATGCTCCACCGCCTTTTCGGCTTCGCGCTGATAAGTGGCGCGCACATTGAAGATGTACTTCCTGACGGGCTGGTGCAGGGACATGGCGCCGGTCGACGGTCCGACCAGCGTGACGCCGAACTGCTCCAGCAACGGATTGATCGCCTCGGTGTGCGGTGTCCCCCGGGTCAGGAACAACGCGAGCACCTGTTTCGTTTCGATCAACTGCCGCGCGTTTTCGACGGCAAGCTTGGGATCGAACTTGTCGTCCAGGGAGATCAGCTCGATTTTCTGGCCGTTGACGCCTCCCTTCGCGTTCACCGCATCGAGATAGAGCTTGGCGCCCTCCGTCGTCTCCTTGACGCCGGAGGCGACCGGGCCACTGAACCCGGCGGTCTGGCCGATCAAGATCTGCGCCTGCACACCGCTTGCAAAAGTCAGGAATGCCGACAGCAGGAAAGGGGCGACATGATGACTTTTCATTGCAGTGTTCCCAAGGTTGTAACTAACTGTAGTAGCGACTTGCAAAATTGTCGAGCAGTTCACCTGGCGCTTCTGCCGGAACGTTGCTGGACCGCTCATAGAGGCGCATGTGCACTTTTGCACGCAGCCGGAATCGGCGTGTGCAAACCGTCGAGTTCCCACGGCAACCAAGGACACAGTCCGACAAACCAACTCTCACCGGACCGTAAACTGGGCCATCACATCCCCACGGAGGTGTCACATGCGGAAAACAGTCGGCGCAAAGATGGCGGCCCGGCAGGGCCCTCGGGCCCGTCCCGCGTGGCTTGTCGGCGGGATGTTTCTGTGCGCCGGCGCCGCCTTTGCCGGGGAATCGGCCGTATCCGCCTCCGAGATCCCGACCTCCGCGGCTGTCTTCGAGATCAGCAGCGCCACGCTCCTGCGCTTCGACAACTTCGACGGCAGTCACCGCGCCCAGCAACGGGTCGACATGGCGCTGCTGTCGCGGGGGCGTTCGGCGTTCGGCGTGACTCTGGGAGTCACCGGGCTGTCGCCTTCCCGCAATGGCCTCGCGGGCGCGGCGCCGGACGCGACCGGAAATGTCAATCTCGGCTTGCAGTGGCGTTACATGCTTGACAACAACCGGCGCATCGACATCACGGCCTGGCGCGACCTTGGGTATGGCAACGACGCGTTCGCGCTGGCGCAGTCACGCGACGCCGGCTATGGGGCACGGGTTGAAATGCAGCTCGCTGATCGCCGCTCGCGGCTGGTTGCAGACCACGGGTTCATCGGCGTGCAGCTCGATGGCGGCGGCCGGATCGCGCTGCGCCGCAGCGCCGGCAAACCGATGGTTTACTACCGCAACAGCTTCTAGCCGGCGGCTTGCGTCAGCAGGCTGGCCGCAGCAGTGCCAGCGACGCGCCCGCTTGCCATGCAGGCTGTGAGCAGGTAGCCCCCGGTCGGCGCTTCCCAGTCCAGCATTTCTCCTGCGCAGAAAACACCGGGGAGCGCGCGCAGCATCAGCCCGTCATCGAGTGCCTCGAAGCGCACGCCGCCGGCGCTGCTGATCGCCTCGGCGACCGGCCGCGCCCCACTCACTGTCACGGGCAGGCCCTTGATTGCCGTGGCAAGTTGCGCCGGCTGCGCCAGAACCTCTTTCGGCAACACCTCATGCAGCAGGCCCATCTTGATGCCGTCGAGGGCCAGCCGGCTTTTCAGGTGGCTGGATAGCGATCTCGCTCCACGCGGATGCGCAACTTCGGCCAACACTTGTTGAACGCTGCGCGCCGGCACCAGATCCAGCTGAAAAGTGGCGCGGCCGCTGCAGCCGATCTCGTCGCGCATGAGCGCGGACGCGGCATAGACCAGGCTCCCCTCGACGCCGCTCGCGGTCGCGATGAACTCGCCCTTGCGCTCGAAGCAGTTGCCGCTGGAATCCACGAACCGGATGGCAACGGATTTGAAGGGCTGGCCGGCGAACCGGCTGGCGAAATGCTCGCTCCAGCCGCCTTCGACGTCGAAGCCGCAATTGGCGGGCCGCAAGGAATCGATCGGGATGCCGCGCTGTGCCAGCACCGGCACCCAGCCGCCGTCGGAGCCCAGCCGGGGCCAGCTTGCGCCCCCCAAGGCCAGGACCACCGCATCCGCCGCCACTTCGCGTGACCCTGCCGGGGTGCTGAATTCCAGGGCGCCCGACGCTGTCCAGCCTTGCCACCGACAGCGCATGTGAAATCGCACCCCCGCGGCCCGCAGCCGGTGCAACCAGGCACGCAGCAACGGCGCCGCCTTCATCTCCGCCGGAAAGACCCGGCCCGAGCTGCCAACGAAGGTCGGGACCCCGAGCTGCCCGGCCCACGCGCGCAGTCCGGCCGGGCCGAAGCCTGCCAGCCAGGGTAAGACTTCGGCTTGCCGCTGGCCGAAGCGGGAGGAGAACAAATCGAACGGCTCCGAATGCGTGAGGTTGAGACCGCCGCGCCCGGCAAGCAGGAATTTGCGGCCGGCGGACGGCATGGCGTCGAAGACATCGACCGCGACGCCGGCGAGTGCCAGCACTTCCGCCGCCATCAGGCCGGCCGGGCCGGCGCCGATCACCACCGCGGCTTTCATTCGATCGTCACCAGGCGCCCCTGGCCGGTGAGGAACGCCGCCTTCACACGCGCCCCGGGATTGGCGGCCGCCACGGCCAGCCGGTAGCGCCGCAGCTGCACCAGCAACTCAGGCTGCTGCTCGGGACGCGCGGCCGATTTGTAGTCGAACACCCACCACTCGCCGGTGTCCCGCCGCTGCACCAGCCGGTCGAGCCGCAGCAGTTCGCCTTCGTGCAGTATGGCGACCTCGTTGCCGTCCCAGGCGATCGATGCCGCATCCCAGGCCCAGGCACCTTCGCCATGAAGAATGCGCCCGGCCATCGTCGCGGCCTCCAGCACCCGCTTCTCGTCCAGGCGGAATTCGCGAGCGACACGTCGCAGCCGGGCCGGCGTGAAGTGGTCGGTCCCCGGCGTCCATCGCTCCAGCAGCAGGTGCAACGCCTGGCCGAAGCGCGACTCCGCGGAGTCGCGCTCAAGCCTGCGGTCGGGCGCCGGCTGCTCCACGAAATCGCGCCGGATGTGCGGAACGACGGGCAGCAGGAACGTTGCCGGCCCGTCGATTTCGGCGGGGCCCGGGATCGGAGCCGATAGCGGCGCCGGCAAGGCATCGCTCAACGGGTCGAGCCGCTGCCACCAGCTGCTTTCGGCCGGTGGCTGGTGCGGCTGCACCGAAGAAAGCACCAGCTGGCGCCTGGCGCGCGTCATGGCCACATAGAGCGCGTTCAGCTCTTCTCGCCGGCGCGCGGCTGTCTCAATGTCAAGCGCTTCCATGCTGCATGACGGCGGCCGGCTCTCGCTGGCAATGAAGGCAAAGCGCCACGGCGCTGGAGCTTCCCCCGGCCACTCGACGATCACGCCCATCGTTTCAGCCTTCGACGGGCCGGCATCGGTGTCGAGCATCAGCACCACGGGCGCCTCCAGGCCCTTGGCGCCGTGCACTGTGAGCAGGCTCACCGCATTGGCGCGGGCGGTCGCGGGAGCGCGGATGCCCCCTGCCTTCAACGCGCGCACGAACGCATAGGGGGTGGCGTAGCGCGCGCCGTCCACCTGGAGCGCGGCGCCCGGCAAGGCGCGCAAATTCGCCAGCACGCTGGCGCGCAGGGCGGCGGGCGAGGCTGCCGCGAACCGCGCGAGCACGTCACCCTGCTGGTAGATCGACACCAGCGCGTCGTGCGGCGGAAAGCGGTCAAGCAGCGCCTTCCATTCCACCAGCTGCTGCCCGGCAAGGCGCAGCGGCTCGCTGCCAGGTCCCAGCTCCTGCAACAGTTCGAACCATGAGCGCGGACGGCCGGCGGCGAGGGCCTTGCGCGCTGCCAGCGCGAGCTCGACCAGGATGTCGTCCGGCACGCCGAACAGCGGCGACTTCAGCGCGCGAGCCAGCGACAGGTCGTGCGTGGGCGACACGAGCGCATCGAGCAGTGCGGCGACGTCGCGGACCTCCGGCGCCTCGCACAAGTCGGTCTTCTCCGGCTGCTGCGCCGGAATGTGCAGCTCGCGCAACTGCTCCTCCATCACCGCGAGCCTTTCGCGGCGCCGCGCCAGCACCATGATCTCGCGCGGCGCGACACCTTGCGCGATCTGCGACGCGATCCACGCCGCCGCCTGGCGGCACTCGATGGTGACCAGTTTTTCCTCAGGCAACTCGCGGGGCGTGGTGAGGCTGTCCCGCCAGAACAGCTGCGGTCCAGCCTCCACAAGCACCGGTATCTCGCGCGCGATCTGGGGCAGCCGCTGCACCGCTCCCGCTTCGCTCGACGCCGTCGTGTGCGGCCGGAAGCCGTCGTAATTCCCCTGCTCCTGCGCCGCGCCCATGACGGCATTGACCGTTGCGATGATGACGGGCGCGTTGCGGTGCGTGTGGTCACAGCCGAGGCGGTCGCCTGCCAGCGCCCCGGCCACGAACTCCTGCGCGGCCCTGAACACCTGGGGTTCGGCGCGCCGGAAGCGGTAGATGCTTTGCTTGGGATCGCCAACGATGAACACGCCGGGCGCATTGCCGCCGGCGCCGGCGTAGCCGGACAGCCAGGCGTGCAGCGCTTGCCATTGCAGCGGGTTCGTGTCCTGGAATTCGTCGATCAGCAGATGCTTGATGCGCGCATCGAGCCGTTCCTGCACCCAGCCGGAAAGCACAGGGTCGGCCAGCATCGTCAGCGCGGCCCGCTCGACATCGTTCATGTCGACCCAGCCGCGTTCGCGCTTGAGCGCCGCGAACTCTGCGATCAGCAGCCGCGACAGCCGCGCCATGCGCTGGTGGTGCAGCCACGCCTGGTGCTGGTGACAGGCCTGCGCAAGGAGGATCGCGAGTTCCTGTGCCTGGCGCACGTCATCCACCCCTGCCAGCTTGTCGCTGAACTTGCGTGCCTCGCCCTTCTGCGTCAGCAGCGCGGCAAGCACGGCGTCGACGTCCCGCCCGGCCAGGGCGCGTTCGAGTTCCTCGCCTTTCGCCGAGAACGTTCTCGCGCCGGCGCGGCCCAGCGCCCTGGCTGCGCCGGCAAACGCCTGCGTGTACGCGCTGGCCGCTGCCAGCAAGTGACACGGCTCCGCGATGCCGGCGAACTCAGGAAAATGCTCACCCCAGCGTTTGACGGAAGCTTCCACGACGCCATGCGCGTCGGCCAGGGAGAATTCCACCCGCTTCGAGAGCGCGGCGAGCAATGCCTTCTGCGTGTTGAAGCGGCCGTATGTGCGGACGCTCACGTCGAAATCCTGCCGCGCCAGCGGGTCGGCGGCCACCGCGGCGTGGAAGCGCCGCCAGACCCGCGCAACCGGTTCCTTGTCGTCTTCCAGCAATTCGTAGCTGGCGGGCAAGCCCAGCTGCTCCAGCACCGCGAGGGGAGCGTTGCGCAGCAGCGCCGCGAACCAGCTGTGAAAAGTGCGGACCTGAACCGGCCGCCCGGCCGCGAGCAGGCGTGGGTACAGCCCGCGCAGCGCTTCGCATTGCGCGGCCGTGGGCGTCGCGATTCCGCGATCCCGCAAGGCCTTCGTGAGATGAGCGGGCGACGCCGCGGCAAACTCCTTCAACCACTCGTGCAGGCGCTGCCGCATCTCGCCGGCCGCCTTGCGGGTGAAGGTGATGGCAAGAATCTCCTGGGGCTGGGCCCCCTCCAGCAAAGCGCGCAGGATGCGCGACACCAGCATCCAGGTTTTGCCGGCGCCGGCGCAAGCCTCGACGGCGACGCTGCGCCGTGGGTCGCAGGCGATGGCGTAGAACGCTTCACGCGTGATCGACGCGCCATCGTGCTCGTACGCCAGACGCGCCGGCATCATTCCCAGAAATCCCGGCGGCACAGGCCACGGGCGTTGCAGAAGTCGCAGCCGGAGCCTTCACCCAGTGCAGCCATCGGCTCGCCCTGCGCGATCCGCCGCATGTCGTCCAGCAGGCCCGCGATCAGGGCGTCGCGGGTTTCGGTGACGCCTTCGTGAGGAACCTGCTTTGCTTCCTTCTCGCTGAGGTTGAGGTACGCAGCCTGAAGCGTGTCGTCCTGCAGCAGCACGCCGTAGAACGCGAGCTGGGTGTCCTCACCTGGCTGCTTCACGCGGTCCTGTGTTTTCTGCAGCCCTTCGGTCTTGTAGTCGATCACCAGCGTGGTTCCGTCCGCGAGCCGGTCGATGCGGTCGATGCGACCGACCAGCTTCAGGCCGCCCAGCGAAACCTCATGCGAGGTCTCCGTGCTGACGAACGTCCCGCCCGCTGCCTCGTGCCGCTGGAGCCACTCCAGGTAGCCATCCCGCACGCGCGGCCAGGACGCGGCGAACGGCAGGAATTCTCCTTCTGCCAGCCTCATGCTGCGCGTCACTTCGTCGGCGCAGATGTCCAGCAGCTTGCGCCGGCCGGCTCCCGGCGGCTCGAAGCTGTTTTTCATGGTGTCATGGAAAGCCGACAGCACCGCATGCAGCCAGTTGCCGAAGTCGCGCTTGTCGATCTCCGCTTCGAGTTCCTCCGATTCCCTGAGGCCAAGCTGCCGCAGCGCGAAAAACCGGTAGGGGCAGCGCCGCAGGTCCTCGTAGCCGCTGGCCGAAAGCTCCGTCAAGGGCAGCACGGCGCCGACCGCCTGCGGCCTTCCGGTGGCGGCGATCGACACCGCGCGCTGCTCGCGTGCATCGCCGCCGTCCTGCGCCGCCTGTTCAAGCTGCAATGCGAGCACCAGCGGACTGGGCAGCAGCATTTCGCCCGCGTCGTCGCTGCCGCGCCAGAGCACGTCGCTGCAGGGCGCCTGCAGCGCGCAGCGCCAGCCGGCGCGAACTTCCTGTTCGAGCGCCTCGCGCGAACGCAGGCCGAGCGCATCCCGTTGCGCCGCGGTCCAGGAACCGGGCGGCTCGGGCGACACCGCAAGACGGACTTCGTCGCATCCTGGCAGCACGAGCGCCGCGAACGGTCGGCCCAGCAACTGGTTGAACGGAAGGATCACGACCTGTTCCTGCCCTTTCGACTCCGGCACGAAGCTCGCCGCTTCCAGCGTGTCGTTGACCCAGGCGGTGAAGCCGGCCAGCGAGATCCGCCGCCGGGCCTGGGGCAATTGCTCGAACTCCGCTTGCGCACCATCCGCCAGCCGCAGGGCCGCGACGACGCGGTCGCCGGCGGCATCGCCCTCGAGCAGGTCCCACTGTCCGGTCTCCTGCAACAGGGAACGCAGATCCACCAGCCACTTCGGCAGCGACTTGCTGCCTTTCAACTGTTGCTGCCATCGCCCGACACGCGCCGCCAGCGCGGACAACGCCGTGCCGTCTCCAAGGTCGCCGGGCTGCAGCCCGGACCAATCGCGCACGCCTGCACGACGCACGCGTCGCTCCAGTGCCAGCACGGTGCCGGCCGCGAGCGCCGGTGCGTTCTTCAACCAGTCGAGGACCGCGTCGCTGGAGGCGTTCCAGCTGCAGGCCCGCAGCGCCGCCATCAGGTGCGCGGCTGCTCTCGTCGTGGAAAGCTTCCATCCGGTCTCGTCCCGGATCGCGACGCCATGGCCGTCCAGGGTCGCGCGGATCTGCCGGGTCAGCACGCGATCGATCGCCGCCAGTGCCACTGGCGCGCGGCCGGCCTGGATGTGCCGCATGACGCAGGCAGCGGCTTGTTCGGCCTCGTCAGCCGGGTCCATCGCACGGTGCGAGGCAACATTTCCAACCGGGACCGGGACGTCGAGGGGCAGTGAGACTGCCTTTTCGCCCAGCAGCGCTTTCAGCGACTCCGCCAGCGGCTCTGCCTGGAAGCCCTCGAGCACGACCAGCAGGTCCAGGGTCGACGCGAGATTGCCGCGAAGCAAGCCGTCCGCGGCATACCCCGAGGCTGCGGCCCATTCGATTGCGATGCGCGCCACCGCCGCTTCGAACGCCAGCACGGGCCCGTCGAACGCGGCCGACACCAGCGGGCGTGCTGCCACCGCCCATGCTGCCCGCGCGTCGGGCGTCACCGCCCCGGCGACGCCCGCCAGCTGATACGCGGCCTCCACCAGCCGACCGGAAAGCAGTTCCCCCTGCTGCCCGAAACCGGCGCGTTCCAGCAGGGAGTGAGCTGTCAGCAGGTCGCGTCCCATGTCGAAGCTGAGGTCGTCGTCGGCCGGGATGAAACCCGCCGCCCCGGCCCAGTTCATGGTGGTTTCGAAGCGGGGCGCAAAACCGGTCGGCATTTGCTCGGCCCACAGCTTGCGGGCAACCGGCATCAGCTGCGCATACGGAAGCAGCACCACGGTGCGGGCCGGATGGGCACCGCGCTGCGCGATGAGGCCTTGCAAGGTGCTCATCAGCGAACGCAGGACAGCCGGCGCCCGGTGCTCTGGCGCTATGACGTTCATAGGGGAAGTGGGCCGATCCGCGTCCCGTGGGGGATGCTGGTTTCTGTCACAATTCCTCCACTGTAATGGCACAGCCCCGTGCGGCGTTGCTGTCCCGCCTCCCACCCTTAAGGAACCTTTCATGGCCAGCGACCTGATCAAGCATGTCTCCGACAGTTCTTTCGAAGCCGACGTCCTCAAGGCGGACAAGCCCGTGCTGGTCGACTATTGGGCCGAGTGGTGCGGTCCATGCAAGATGATCGCGCCGATCCTGGACGAGGTTTCCAGCACCTACAAGGACAAATTGCAGATCGCCAAGATGAACGTCGACGAGAACCGCGAGGTGCCCGCGAAGTTCGGCATTCGCGGCATCCCGACGCTGATGCTGTTCAAGGACGGCCAGCTGGCGGCGACCAAGGTCGGCGCCATGAGCAAGGCGCAGCTCACCGCCTTCATCGACCAGCAACTGGCCGCGTAGGCCGTCATCCCGGGCCTGACCCGGGATCCATGGACTGCGGCTCGAGGCCGCAACGACACGTCCCTTCACGCCCGTTTCCGCGGGCGTTGTTTTTTCCTGCATAATCTTTCCTGTTCACCGGTCGCCTCGCGGCGGCCGGTTCGAGTTCCCGGTTTGTGGGGCAGTTCTCGCCCCACCCAACACCTCCCCGATCCAACCAGAACTCCGCAAGGGGTCACTCCATGCACTTAAACGAACTCAAGGCACTGCACGTGTCTGAAGTCCTGAAGCAAGCCGAAGAGCTTGAGATCGAGAACACCGGCCGCATGCGCAAGCAGGAGCTGATGTTCGCGATCATCAAGAAGCGCGCCCGCGCCGGCGAGCAGGTGTTCGCCGACGGCGTGCTGGAAATCCTGCCGGACGGATTCGGCTTTCTGCGCAGCCCCGACACCAGCTACACCGCCAGCACCGACGACATCTACATCTCTCCCAGCCAGGTGCGGCGCTTCAACCTGCACACCGGCGACATGATCGAGGGCGAAGTCCGCACGCCCAAGGACGGCGAGCGCTACTTCGCGCTGACCAAGCTGGACAAGGTCAACGACGGCCCGCCGGAGCAGAACAAGCACAAGGTGATGTTCGAGAACCTGACGCCGCTGTTCCCCAAGGAGCAGATGAAGCTGGAACGCGACAACTTCAAGGGCGAGGAGAACATCACTTCGCGGGTGATCGACATCATCGCGCCGATCGGCAAGGGCCAGCGCGCGCTGCTGGTGGCGCCGCCAAAAAGCGGCAAGACGGTGATGATGCAGCACATGGCGCACGCCATCGCGGCCAACTACCCGGACAGCTACATGATGGTGCTGCTGGTCGACGAGCGGCCCGAGGAAGTGACCGAGATGCAGCGGTCGGTCAAGGGCGAAGTGATCGCGTCCACCTTCGACGAGCCGGCGGCGCGCCATGTGCACGTGGCCGAAATGGTGATCGAGCGGGCCAAGCGCCTGGTCGAACTGAAGAAGGACGTGGTGATCCTGCTGGACTCGATCACCCGCCTGGCCCGCGCGTACAACAACGTCGTGCCGTCGTCGGGCAAGGTCCTCACCGGCGGTGTGGATTCCAATGCGCTGCAGCGGCCGAAGCGCTTCCTGGGCGCCGCCCGCAACGTGGAAGAAGGCGGCTCGCTGACCATCATCGCCACCGCCCTGGTCGACACCGGCAGCCGGATGGACGAAGTGATCTTCGAGGAGTTCAAGGGCACGGGCAACAGCGAAATCCACCTGGATCGCCGCCTGTACGAAAAGCGCGTGTTCCCGTCGATCCAGCTCAATCGCAGCGGCACCCGGCGCGAGGAATTGCTGCTGGCTCCAGAGATCCTGCAGAAGACGCGGATCCTGCGCCAGTTCATGTACAACATGGACGAGATCGAGGCGATGGAGATGGTGCTGAAGTCCATGAAGGCCACCAAGACCAACGTCGAGTTCTTCGACATGATGCGGCGCGGCGGGTAAATCCTGAAGCGGACAGCCGGACGCAGAGGACGCGAAGGGTTCGCAGAGGACGCAAAAGAGACAGTTGAAGGAATGAATTCAAAAGTTTTTATTGGTTTCCACGTCGTCCCCTGCGTAATTTCTGTGTCCTCGGCGTCCGGCAGTCCGCTTCCGCATTCTGGATATAATCGAAGGCTAACAGCGGAAAGTAGCCCGGATCTCCCGGACCGGCTCCCGTACTGACACTTCAAGGATCACCCATGGCCAAAGAAGGCATTCACCCCAATTACCGCGACGTGCTGTTCGTCGACCTGTCCAACGGCTTCAAGTTCGTCACCCGGTCTTGCGTGAACACCAAGGAAATGGGCAAGACCGACGACGGCAAGGAGTTGCCGATGTTCAAGCTGGACACCTCCAGCGAATCGCATCCGTTCTACACGGGCACCCAGAAGTCGGTCAACGACATGGGCGGCCGGGTCGACAAGTTCTTCAAGAAGTTCGGCAAGCCGGCCGGCGCCAAGGCTGAAGAAGCGGCCAAGCCCGACCAGAAGACAGCTGCCGCGTAAGCAGCATTTCCGCACCCGACGAGGGGCAGCCGGGCAACCGTGCTGCCCCTTTTCATTGCCGACACAAGCGCGCCCGATAATCCGTCCGCAGTGAACCAGCCGACCCCTGCCATCGTTGCCCAGAATGCCGTGCGCCGCCTGCCGCGCGCGGCCCTGCTGCTGTTTTGCCTGGCCTATGTGCTGCCCGGATTCATCGGCCGCGAGCCCTGGAAAAATGCCGACATCGCGGCATTCGGCTACATGGCGGAAATCGCTTCCGGCGCGACCACATGGCTGTCGCCGCACTTGCTGGGCCAACCCCCGGAGTTCGACGGATTGGTTCCGTACTGGCTGGGCGCCGCGGCCATCCGGCTGGCTCCGGCATGGGTGCCGGCCGACTTCGCGGCCCGCGGCCCGTTCGTGCTCTTGCTGGCGTTGACGCTGTTCAGCACCTGGTATGGGGTTTACTTCCTGGCCCGCAGTCCGCAGGCGCAACCAGTGGCGTTTGCCTTCGGCGGTGAAGCCGAACCGACGGACTATGCGCGTGCGATCGCCGACGGTGGCTTGCTGGCCTTGATCGCGAGCCTCGGGCTGGCGCAGTTGTCGCATGAGACCACGCCGGCGCTGGCACAGGTCGGGTTTGCGGCGCTCTCGATGTTCGGGATTGCCGCCCTTCCCTACCGCAGCCTGGTGCCGGCCCTGACCGTGCTGCTCGGACTGACCGGCCTCGGGCTGAGCGGGGCACCGTGGATGGCGCTGCTGTTCGGGCTTGGCGGCGTCGCCGCGTCGCTGCTCGATCGGTCGGCTGACGACGCAACCCGCGAACACCGCTGGCGAACAGCGGGCCTGGTGGCAGCGGCGACGTTGATTGCCGCCGGGCTTGCCTGGGCCCTGGACGTCTGGCGCTGGCGGGTTTCCCTGGGCCACATCGGCCGCGACTGGACCGGCATCGGCAAGTTCCTGCTCTGGTTCGCCTGGCCGGCCTGGCCGCTGGCGCTGTGGACGTTGTGGCGCTGGCGCCGCCAGCTCACCAGCCGTCACGTTGCCTTGCCGCTCTGGTTCGCCTTCGTATCGCTGGTCGCCGCGCTGCTCACGCCGACATCGGATCGGGCATTGCTGCTGGGCCTCCCCGCCCTCGCCACGCTGGCGGCCTTTGCGCTGCCGACCCTCAAGCGCAGCGTCGCCGCGCTGATCGACTGGTTTACGCTGCTCTTTTTCAGCGGTTGCGCCATCACGATCTGGGTTGTCTGGGTCGCGATGCAGACCGGGGTGCCGCCGCGGCCCGCCGCCAACGTCGCGCGGCTCGCGCCGGGCTTTGAGCCGAGCTTCTCGCTGGTCGCTTTCGTCGCCGCGCTGGCGGCGACGGTGGCATGGGGATGGTTGGTGAAATGGCGGGCGGGCCGCCATCGTGCCGTGATCTGGAAGAGCCTGGTGCTGCCCGCCGGCGGCGCGGCGCTGTGCTGGCTGCTGCTGACCACGCTGTGGATGCCGCTGCTCGATTACGCACGCAGCTACGCGCCGCTGGTGCGCAATGTGTCGCGCCTGCTGGTGGTCCCGGGCTGCGTCGAAGTCTATGGCCTGAGCCAGGCCCAGCTCGCGGCGCTGCGCTACCACGGCGGCCTGTCGCTCAAGGTGGCCGACAAACACGCGACCTGTCCCTGGCTGATCGTGGACGCCGATATGGAACAGGCGGCCACCGGCGCGCTGGAAATGCGGCAATGGACCCTGGTGTCCCTGGTCCGCCGACCGACAGACAGCAACGACAACGTCTTGCTGTACCGCAAGGCACGATGATGGGCGAGTTGCGAATCATCGCCCGTCATGCGGGCACGGTGCTCGTCGGCCAGCTGGCCACGATGGCGTTCGGAATCACCGACACCATCGTCGCGGGTCGCTACTCACAGCACGCCCTGGCGGCCCTTTCAGTCGGCTCCGCCATCTACATCAGCATTTTCGTCGGCCTGTTGGGCGTGCTGCAGGCAATGCTGCCGACCTGGGCCCAACTGCATGGGGCCGGCCGCCAGGAGGCGCTGGGGCGATCGGTCCGGCAAGCGCTCTACCTGACACTGCTGACGATTGCGGCCGGGATTGCGGCGCTGCTCTTTCCGGGCGCCGTGCTGGAGTGGACGCAGGTGCCACCGGCGCTGCAGGGCGAGGTCCGGCAGTATCTCGCCGTCCTGACGCTCGCCCTGCCGTCGGCGCTTTTGTTCCGGATGTACAGCACCTTGAACCAGAGCCTGGGCAAACCGCTGCTGGTGACCTGGTTGCAGATCGGATCGCTTGCCGTGAAGGTGCCGCTCTCGATCTGGTTCGCATTCGGCGGGCTCGGCCTCGAGCCGCACGGTGTCGTGGGCTGCGCCTGGGCCACAGTCGTGGTGAATTCGTGTTTCATCCTGCTCGCTCTGTGGCTACTGCGCACGCAGCCGTTCTATCGGCCATATGCCATCTGGCGACGCATGGAGGCGCCGGACTGGCGCGCCATCGGCCAGTTCGCGCGGCTCGGTATTCCGGGTGGGCTGTCGATCATGGTGGAGGTCACGTCGTTCACCCTGATGGCGCTGTTCATTGCCCGGCAGGGAACGGCTGCATCGGCGGCCCACCAGGTTGCCGCCAACCTGGCCTCGGTCCTCTACATGACGCCGCTGTCGATCGGGATCGCGACCAGCGCCCGGGTGAGCTATTGGCTCGGCGTCGGCGACCAGAGCCGGGCCCGGCAGGCGATCCGCACCGGCTTCATGCTGGCGCTGGTGCTGTCGATCTGCCTGTCCGCCACGATGCTGCTCGCCCGCCATGAAATCGCCGCGATCTATGCCAAGAGCCCCGAAGTGGCGGCGCTGGCCGCCGGCTTGCTCGCCTGGCTCGCCGTCTACCACCTGGGCGATTCCGCGCAAGCGCTATTCGTTTTCGTGCTGCGTTGCTACCGGGTCGCCGTCGCGCCTCTGGTTGCCTACTGCGTGCTGCTGTGGGGCGTGGGCCTGTCGGGCGGATACTTGCTTGCCTATCGCGGCGTGGGTCCGTTGCCGGCGCAGCATTCACCAGCCGCCTTCTGGCAAGCCAGCACTCTGGCTTTGGCGCTGCTCGCGCCGATCCTGCTGGCGATTCTCTGGCGGGCGGTTCACGCGGCGCGGCCCGCGCGGTAACCGCCCCGCGAACGACCGTTTGCACTCTGGAGAGAAAGTTTTTTTGTGATTCATACGACTTTGCGGCCCGCAGGCGGATGCACCTGCGGGCAGGTGCGTTACCGGCTGCTGGGGCGCCCGTTGTTTGTGCATTGCTGCCACTGCACCTGGTGCCAACGGGAGAGTGGAGGCGCTTTTGCCTTGAACGCGATGATCGAGGCCGACCGGGTCGAGTTGCTGGCCGGCGCTCCCGACGTGGTGGACACGCCGTCCGCCAGCGGCAAAGGCCAGAAGATCTCCCGCTGCCCAAGCTGCAAGGTCGCCGTGTGGAGCAACTACGCGGGCGCCGGCGATTCGGTACGGTTCGTGCGCGTCGGGACGCTGGATGACCCGGGGCTGTTCCCGCCCGACATCCATATCTTCACCGCGTCGAAGCAAGCCTGGGTGGTTTTGGATGAGGCACCGGCGGTGGCGCACTACTACCGCGCCTCGGAGTACTGGCCCAAGGAAAGCCTGGAGCGCAGGGCCGCATTGCAGGCGCGCGCACAGCAGCAACCGCGCTAGCGCCGACAATCTGGTTGCTAGAACCGGACGCCGGCGGACAGGCGCAGCGTTTCCTGCGGAACCAGCCGGTTTTTGTTGTCCAGGTCCAGCCGGAGGTAGTAGCTGGGCCAGTCATAGCTGACGGCCAAGCCCAGGTTGTCGCGGCGGTCCCGCACGACTTGAAGGCTGACAGACTGCTGGCCACCCCACAGGTAGCCGCCTGAGAACATCAGCGCCGCACTACCGGGGGCCGCGGTCGGCTGGTCCGGCCGAGCCGGCGTCCGGCCCAACCGGACGCCACCAAACCAGCTGCCGCCCGCAACCACCGAAACACCTCCGCCCCAGAAGCCTCCGGGCGTCACCTGCAAGGAGGGCATCAGCCGGACCGGCCCCCAGGCGAAGAACAGGTCCCGGCCCGCGAGCGTCTGGGACGCTTCCAGCGAAGGCGAGCGGGGCCAGCCGAAGGGCGAAACCAGCCCTCGGTCCTGGGCCTGCACCGACACCGCGCCGAGCGCCGTGACGGCGGCCATCCAGGGGACCGAAGAATGAAATGGGTGGGGCGGGCGCATGAACCACTCTAGGCGGCGGCGGCCCGGCCGCCCAGAGGATTCGGCTGAATGTCGCTTTGTCGCGACGAGCGCCGGAACGTGGGCGCTTGTCGGTGATTCGGGATCGAGTTGCCGGGGTTAAAGCCACGGCGTCGCCAAAAAGCCCGTTCCTAACGTCTACGGTCGCCATCGGTCCCCAATCTAAACCAATTCATCATCGGTCTCCCTGCTCAAACCGGCTCGAGCGGCCGGGGCGATGTCGGCATCGATTCGATCCGGATCGAGTCTCCCGGCTGGACGTCGCCGGCAGCAAGCACCACGGCCATGACGCCGGATTTGCGAACCAGCCCGCCACTCGCATTCCGGGCCAGCACCGCGGACATCAAGCCGTGCTGAAATCGGTCGAGCTGCGAACACGGGTTCCGCAAGCCGGTCAGTTCCACGACCGCGGTCGCCCCCAGCTGGAGCCGGGTGCCGGCACCCAGGGCGAGCAGTTCGAGGCCCCGGGTCGTGATGTTCTCCCCCAAGTCACCGGGCCAGACAGCGAACCCCGCTGCCATCAGCTCCTCGAACAGTTCCGAGTGCAGCAGATGCACCTGACGCAGATTGGGCTGGCCGGGGTCCCGTGCGACGCGGGAGCGATGCTGCACCGTCGCGCCCGAATGCGCATCGCCCCGGACGCCCAGTCCGGGCACGAGGGTGATGGAATCCTCGGCGAATTTACTGAAGCTGTGGCTGCTGCTGCGATGCACCGCCAGCACGGCGGGCGCACCGTCTGCCTGCCCCATCACCCGGCCTTGACGGCCTGCGCCAGCCGCTCGGCGCTGCTGCGGGCCTGCCTGGCGTCCCGCGCTTCCACCATCACCCGCAGCACGGGTTCGGTGCCGCTGGGGCGGATCAGGATGCGGCCAAGACCGGCGAGCTCGGCCTCGATCCGCTGGCTCTCGTCGGTCAGCTGGATGCTTTTTTTCCAGTCCTGCCCGGGGTCGAGGCGGACATTGATCAGCGTCTGCGGGAACAGCGTGACGTTCTTCAGCAGCTGGGACAAGCTTTTTCCGCTTCGCACCGTGGCCTGCAGCACCTGGAGCGCACTGATGAGCCCGTCACCGGTTGTGTGCTTGTCGAGCGCCAGCAGGTGACCCGAGCCTTCCCCTCCCAGCAGCCAGCCCCGCTTCTCCAGTTCTTCCAGCACGTAGCGGTCGCCGACCTTGGTCCGCACGAACTCCACGCCCCGCTCACGCAGCGCCAGTTCCACCGCCATGTTCGTCATCAAGGTCCCCACCGCGCCCGGCACCTTTTCCCCACGGTCCAGCCGTTCGCAGACCATCAGGTACAGCAACTCGTCGCCGTTATAG
>JAYUHN010000143.1:0-15421 GCA_043766965.1 Ramlibacter sp.
CGAAAAGGCGTGTTGAATCGTTCGAGCAAACATGAGTTTAAAAAGGTTCTGTAGGTTGGCTATTTTTGAATTGCCATCCATCGCAATGTCTTTTGCTCACCTTCGGTGCTTCCTGCCAACGACTGATCACCGTATCGGTTTTCGATAGTTGTTTGTACTTCCGCTCTGTGCCCTTATGCACAGCACCCAGTTATGAACAGTTTGCGCCGGCTGTTCGTTGAAGCCTGCGGCCATGCTGGCGCTCTGAGCTTGGGGATGACTCTGCGCTGGACATAAGCGTTGTATCGGCGCAGAGGTGGTGATCTCACAACTGGAGATCACCATGGATTCGATTCGCACTTTGCATCCGCTGGCCAAGGCCTGGCTGCTCGATGGTCCTTTGGCAGCGCATTTGGATGCCTACCTGGCGTTGCTGCAGCGAGGCCGCTACAGCCCCGGCAGCACCGCAACTTATGTGCGCGCGCTGGCGCACTTCGCGCACTGGATGACGCGCTGTCGTCTGGAGGCGGGGCAACTCAACGAAGAATTCGTTGACCAATTCTTAAACCACCACCTGCCGCGCTGCGATTGCCATGCCACCGCCCTGCGCGAAGTCATTGAGCTGCGGGCTGGGCTGGGACACCTGCTGGGAATACTGCGCGCACAGCAAACCATCGCCCAGCCCCCACTACCCAGCGGGCCCATCGCCGAAGAGCTGTGCCGCTACGACGCCCACATGCGCGACGCTCGTGGCCTGGCTGGTGGCACCCGCGAGGGAAGGCTGAGCATCATCGGCCGATTACTGCTGAGCAAGTTCTCTGGCCAAGCATTCGTGTTCGATGAAATGAACGCCGAAGACCTGCGTGGCTTCATCGCGCGCGAACTCCAAAGGGTCAACACCACCTCGCACGCAGGCGCGCTGGCCACATCGTTGCGGGCCTACTTGCGTTACCGCAGCACCTGCGGCGATGTCGTCTACGGCTTGCTGGGTGTGATCGCTTCGCCTGCACGCTGGAGTCTGGCCACACTGCCCCGCGCATTGACGCAGGACGAAGTAAGCCGGCTGATGACGCAATGCGCGCAGACCGGCCAGGCGCCTTTGCGACTGCTGGCGATGCTGCACCTCGCATTGGACCTTGGCTTGCGCTGCGCCGAGATCGCCGCACTCGAGCTGAGTGACATCAATTGGCGAGGCGGCACGCTGACGCTCAAGCGCACGAAGTCCCGTCGCCAAGACTTGCTGCCCCTGCCGGCGGCCACGGGGGCGGCTCTGGCCGAGTACCTGCGCCAAGAGCGCCCCAGTTCCACCCTGCGCAGCGTCTTCGTGCGCCTGATCGCCCCCCATGACCAGCCCGTGGGCGTGGACGCCGTGCGCAGTGCCATCAGCAAAGCGATGCGAGGTGCCGGCATTGCCAACAGCCGGGCACATTCGCTGCGCCACACCTTGGCTTGCCGCTTGGTCAACAACGGCGGGTCCATCAAGGAGGTGGCCGACATCCTGCGGCACCGATCATTGAACACTTCACTGATCTACGCCAAGCTCGACCAACAGCGTCTGGCCGAAGTGGCCCTGCCTTGGCCTGGGAGCGCCGCATGAACGCCCCGGTTGATCTGGCCGCTCGGGTGCAGGCCTATCTGGCCGAGCGACGTCAGTTGGGCTTTGGCATGCGCACGCCCAGCCACGCGCTGCCCAGCTTCGCTCGCTTCGTCCAGGCAGCCAAGCACACCGGCCCGCTGAGGGTGGAGCTGATGGCACAGTGGGCCCGCCAGGCGCAGGGCGGCAAGGCCAGCGCCGCGACAGCGGCGCGCAAGCTGGCCGCGTTACGACCCTTCCTGAGCTGGCTGCAGCAGTTCGAACCCGCCACCGAAGTGCCCGACGATTCCAGCTTCGGTCCCGTCCCAGGGCGTGTGGCGCCGCACATCTACAGGCCTGACGAGATCGCAGCCTTGTTGCAGGCTGCGCGCCAAATGGGGCCGGCTGATGGGCTGCGCGGTGCCACCTACGAGACGCTGTTCGGGCTGATCGCTTCGTCTGGGCTGCGCATCTCTGAAGCGCTGACACTGGCTGACGCGGATGTGGATCTCGACACCGGCGTCTTGACGGTGCGCGGGACCAAGTTCGGTAAGACCCGTCTGGTGCCCTTGCACCCAAGCGCTGTGGCACCGCTGAGGGCGTACCGCGCGATGCGCTCTGGGCAAACGAGCGCCATGTCGCCGAGGCTGTTCTTCATTGGCTCACGCGGCAAGCGCAGAGGTGAGCCGCTGGGCGACCGACAAGTGCACCGCGTGTTCGCGCAGCTGCGCCACCAGCTCGGCTGGGTCGATCGTGGCGAGCATGGCCGACCGCGAGTGCACGATCTTCGGCACAGCTTTGCCGTCAGGCGTCTGATCTTGTGGCACGAGCAAGGCGTCAACCTGGATCAACGCATGTTGGCGTTGTCAACCTTCATGGGCCACGTCAAGATCTCGCACACCTACTGGTACCTCACCGGCGTGCCCGAGTTGATGGCCTTGGTGGGTGCAAAGTTCGAGCGCTTCGCCGATGCCCAATACGCCGGAGAGTTCGACGATGCGTAGCCCCGGCGCCCGACCCAGCTTTGCCGCGCTGGTGCAGTTGTTCTTCACCGAACACCTGGTCCAACAGCGCGCCCTCAGCGCACGGACGGTGGCCGCGTACCGCGACGGATTCATGCTGTTCTTGGCGTTCGCGCAGGCACGCCTGCACAAGGCAGCCACGGCAATCGAACTCACCGACATGACGCCTGCTTTGATCCTGGCCTTCCTGGACCACTTGGAGCGTGAGCGGCACAACACAGTACGCAGCCGCAACGCCCGGCTGGCGGGGTTGCGCACGTTCTTGAAGTACGCAGGCCACAAGGATGTCGCCGCGCTGCACAGCATTGAGCAGGCCTTGGGCGTGCCGATGAAGCGCTTCGAGCGGCCCATGCTGGGCTTCCTCACCAGCGAGGAGGTGCAGGCGGTGATCGGCCCCCCCATTGAGGGCTGGACCTGCCAGCGCGACCGACTGCTGCTGGCTTTGCTCTACAACACCGGCGCGCGGGTATCGGAGCTCATCGGTGTGACGCTGGCCGACGTGGTGCTCGATGCTGGCGCCTGCGTGCATCTGCACGGCAAGGGGCGCAAGCAGCGCTCGGTGCCGCTGTGGAAGTCCACGGTCAAGCTGATCAGGGCGTGGCTCAAGCTCAACCCGGAGTTCTTGTCCACGGCGGCCTTGTTGCCTAACCGCAGTGGGCAAGCTATGACGCGCTCCAACGTCACGCAGCGGCTGGAACTGGCCGTGAAGACAGCGGCGCAAACCACGCCCAGCTTGCGCGAACGTGTGATCTCACCGCACACCCTGCGGCACACCACGGCCATGCACTTGTTGCAGTCGGGTGTAGACATCAGCCTAATTGCCCTGTGGCTGGGCCATGAGAGCCCGACGACGACACATCAGTACATCGAAGCGGATCTGGCGATGAAAGAAAAAGCACTCGCCCGGTTGCATGACCCCAACGTCGTCTCCTCGCGCTTCCACCCTGACGACGCGTTACTGGCCTTCCTGAAGACGCTTTAACTATGCGTAGAAATCGCACACAACAAACAGCCAGCTCACCAAGGAAAACCGCTCAACCAAAATCAAAACTGTTCATAACTGGGTGCTGTGCATAAGGGCCAGCTCCAGACGGTCGAGGACGCCACCGAAATTTCCGGTAAGCGATCGTACGCACGGGCGTACCGAAGCAGGGGTTGGAGTGAATTCGCGGCGGCGGCACTAAGGCGGCGAGCCGGTCAATCAACTCCAAGGGGTTGAGAAGCAGCGAGCCGGCCCTGCCCGGACCGGGCTTGGTGACCTCGTAGCGCAAACGTTCGGGATTCAGTTCGCGCAGCTGGTCCAAGGCGAACGGTGGCCGGGCGAGAGTAGCGCAGCAGCCGCTCGCGTCCGGCACGGTCAGCGGCCTCGATGCGCACCGAGGTGTCGACGGAGAAGCCACCGCCATGTTGCCATTGCCCCATCGCCCGGGCGTCATCGCTCGGCAGCAGGCCACGGCGCGAACACGCGCAATAGCCGCCGGCGCACGCCGGCCTGCACATCGGCGGTGGCGGTGGCATCGAGCCCGGCGGCGGCATGGAAGACAACCCTGCCCGTGGGCGCGGAGTCGAACGCGCCGTCGATGACCACGCAGTGGAAGTGCAAGTGGGCATTGAGGCTGGAGCCGAAGCGGTGGATGAAGGCCACTGCGCCGAGGCGTGCCGCGGGGCCGGAACCTGGGCTGTGCGGGCGCAGGCAGGACTCCACGGCGCGCAGGAACAGGCGCAGCGCAGCACCCTGAAGTTTGGCATCGCGCTGCAGGAAGAAGTAGCGCAGGCGCTTGGGCACGGAAGCACCCACTGCCGCACCGGCAGCGCCGGCAAGACGCGATCGGTGAGATGGGCCGCGGCCGGCGACCGTCGCGCTGGCCAGCAGGTGCGCATCCACCCAGCCGACCCCGCGGCCGGACAACTTGTGACGATCGACAAAGGCCCTGACCTCGTCGTGCAGCACCATGGCTCCGCTAGCTGTACGCCCCAAGGTCAGGGAACCCCGTCTCGGACTTCACATTCACGAACGGCCTGACGAACCCCTTCAGCTTATTGGGCGTCGCCGTCTTGTTAGCATCGGCGATCGCCTTCCACTTCTGCACATAGTCACGCGGCTTCCAGGTCCCGAGGTCGGACGGCTTCCCCAGCATCTCATTCCACAACGCGCGGCGCAGCTTCGACACGCTCGCCGTGTCGTACCAGACGACGTCGAGCTCCGTATCCATGAACATGCTGCGCGGATTGGCATTCGCGCTGCCTATGCTGGCGAACTTGTCGTCGACGATGAGAAGCTTGCTATGCACGTACACGAGCGCGCCGTCGCCTCGCCCCATCGCGAAAACGCCGAGGTTCGATCGCATCTGCCTTTGCATGTCGTCGATGATCTTGTATTGCAGCGCTTCGCCGTATTGCGTGATCTTGTCGCCGGTCTTGCGCACGAGTTCCTCGGAGCGCAGCGGAATAACGATGATTGCCTTCAGCTTCGAATTCTTCTTGTGACGATCGATGATGGCCTTTCCGATCAGCTCTTCTCGAAAATACTGGTTTTCGATATAGACGAGCTCGTCGGCGAGGCTGATCGCCAGCGCATAACCCTCGAGGACATCCTTTCGCACCGTGGTGAAGAACGGACCCGCGGAATTTGAAACCGACACCGTGCGACGCATCTGCGCGGGAATGGCAGGCAGCGTGGTCTTCGGCGCCGACGTGTCGATCGGGATGTCCGATTCCTTCAGGTCGACCGGCTTGAAGATGCTCACATACGGCGGCACCGGCTGGCTCTTCAACGCGGCAAGCTGCACTTTAAGAAACGCGTCCATCGCCGCGCGGCACTGGTTCCATAACCCGATGTAGTTGGAGACGAAGTCCCGGATGATCTCCGCCCCCTCGACCTTCACGTACGCATCGTGCCAGGGACCGATGCCGGCCTGGTCGACCGCTTTGTCGTGCTTGCTCGAGTCGATGTATGCCGGCGTGATGTTGGCCCCGCCGGTGAGGGCGAACCGGCCGTCGATGATCGCGATCTTCTGATGGTGCGACGCGGGCCACGCAGGGTATGAGGCATGCGCCTTGACGGGGCTTGCCGTACCGGTCTTGTCCATCGCGATTTTGTCCCAGAAGCCGGGCGAGTAAAGATACCGCCTCGTCCGCTGGTCAGCGTTCTTGTCGGCGTTGATCTGCGCGGCCAGGTTGTCGTAGAGATCGGTCATTGCGACTGCCATCAGCGTGGCCGGCACCTCCGCCGGATGGTGCGAAACCACAACCTGCAAAACATCGCTGCTAAGATTCGCCTTCGATGCGGCGATCAGGAGCTGGCTGCGTCCGTACCACGCGCCGGTATGATCGCCGGTCTTGATGCCCGGATCGAAGTCGGTCTGCAGAAGCCGCACCTTGACGCCACGACCGGCGGCATCGATCAGCATGTCGCCCCACGTGCGATCGCTGTCGGTCACCATCTTCGTATCGAGCGCGAGCGCCCAATAGGCGAGGAGCACCGTCGATTTCGCGCCATCGATCAGGTTCTCGAGCTCGGTGAAGATCGCGACCCCGTCGATCAGCGGTGTCGCGGCGACGATCTCACGCGCCGCGGGGCGCGATCGCATGCGGTCGGTGGCATTGTCCGGGGCGAGGAAGTACGGTTTCGCTTCCTTATTCCGCAAGGACTTCCCCGGCGCCGGAACGGCTCCGTCGATCCCCGAGATTCCGCCATCCGCAGCCGGCGGCTGGATCGGGACAGGCGGCTTGATCGTCGGGATCGGCGGTGCGATCGGCTCGATCGGCTTGGTGTCCGACATGACTCGGGTCCTGCTGTCGAGTAGAGCCTAGACCTGCCGTCCCGTCTTCGGATCGTATTTGACTTCCACGGGCACAATCTGGTCGGTGGGCAATATCTCGATCCACTGGTCGAAAATCTCGTAGTTGCCGTCGACGTTCGCCTTGAAGCTGTTCTGCAGCGGGAAGAATCCGTGCTCGTAGACGCGGTCGATCGGCGTCGAGCTCACCGTGTTCTCCTCGTCGACGAGCGCAGGGTCGGAGACTTCGGAAGGCTTCGGATACTTCCCGGCCTTGATCCCGTCCTCGTATTTCTGCCTGATCTTCTCACCCAGGTCGTGGAGCACGTCGATCAGCTTCTGTCCTTCGAGCGGTTGGCCATTGCTGTCCTTCTCGTCCGGATTGGATGCGTGGTAGATCACGTCGTCGGTGATGCCGTTCATCCCTTCGACTCCCTTCAGCCAGTTGATCGCCGCCTCTTCCTTGCCGGGACGAATGGGAATCACGGCCTTCACCCAGGGCGCGTTGAGGAATGCGTTGCGCATGTTGTCGCCGTCGAGTTGCAGCAGCCATCCGAGCGAGCTTCCCAGCTTTGCCGGCTCCGAATCCTCGGTGATGTTGTAGTTGTCGCGCTGGAGGTCGTTGACGCCGCCCCAGCCGACCTCGCTGCCGCCCATCGGGCTCGGCGTCGTGTTGACGACCGTGCGCTCAACCCGGTTGACCAGTCCGCGCTGCATCACCGCCTGGGTCGACGCACGATCGTACAGCGACGGGTCCAGTACCGACACCTGCGACGTCTGCAGCACTTGCTGCTTGCTCCGGTGCAATCGCGGACGCCACCATTCCGGCGCGACGAAATACAGCATCTTGTCGATGTCGAAGATCGAGTTCAGTACTTCGGACACGACATGCCGGGTGCGATCGTCGGGCAGGTCGACGCCGTTCTGCAGCATCTCCTGGATCAGCCGGCGGTAGACGATGATCCTTTCCTCGTCGCGGAGATCGTCGGCACTGCGTGTCTTGATCCGGCTGGCGATCTCCACACGTTCCTTGACGGTCTCGATGATCGCCTTGTCGAATTCCGCTTTTTCCTTCGCCTTGAGGGCGGCCGCGTTGGCCTTGTTCTTCTGGATGATGTCGTCGTTCGCGCCGGGACCCGGCGACCAGTGCAGCGTCAGCTTCACCTGGACGCTGTTCTTTCCCTCGAAATCCGCCGAGTCGAGGTGCAGGACGAAGCTCGCCTTCGAATCGTTGTTGGTGATGCCGCCATTGATCGAAACGACGACCGGCCTTCCCTGCGGATCACACTCGACGCTCGTGAGCTGGTAGTTCGCCTTCGTGCAAACGAATTCCTGCGGGAAGTCCGGCTGGATCTTCTCGAGGCTGCCCATGAATTCGCTGTTGTCGGACTCGACTCCATTGACGTAGATCTCGCCTTCGTTGTCGGCGTCGTTGAGCACCGAGATGAATGGAATCGTCACCATCCGGTCCTCCTGGAACGGCTGGAACAGCGGAATCTCCTCGGGATGCGGGATCTGGTCCAGGTCTGCCGGCTTTGCAACGTGGATCAACTTGGCGAGCCCGAGCTCCCTCCCCGGATCGTCCACATACGTCTGCCAACAGAGAAACGTCCCGATGTCCTGCACCTGCACGCCGACCTGCCGCATCTTCCGGCGCAGCTCGTAGTTGATCAGCTCTGCCGTGGTATTCGCCATCGTGTGCTTCACGCTGGTCACATCGGTCGTCTCGGTCGTCGTCTTGAACGTCGACTTGAAGTTCTTGCGGATCTCCGAGGAGAGCTTCTCGGTCTGCTGCCGCATCTGCTTGTGCACGTTCTCGCGGCTGGTCTTCTGCGAGCTTGCGTAGTCGAAACTGCTCGTGGCGGAGATCGACGCGTACGACGCGGTGACGCTCGCACCGAACTTGATCTCCTGGCCGTTGTCCTCCTTGACCGCGTCCGAGAGGTCGTCCTGCTGCGTCTTCGTCGTTTCCGACTTAGTGAGGATGTCGAGCGTTGTCTCCAGCGTCTTCTCGACCGTCGTTGTCCGGGTGTGGATCTCGAGCAGCTCGACCGACGATCCGGGACTGAGCCACACGTGGCTGACCGGCGTCCCGAGGAACGTATCCAGTTCGAAGAAGTACTGGCGGAAAAGGTGCACGACGCTAATCGGCGAGAGCACGACGTTCTGGATCTGGTCCTTTTCTCCCGGATCGAGATGATCGATGTCGAGGTACGCGTCGACGCAGTTGTTCGCCGACAGCACCTTGGCCAGGCTGGCCGTGATCTGCGTGGCGTCGACTTGCTGATAGAAGAGGCTTTCGAGCACGGCGAAGCTCTTGTTCTTCACGAGCAGCAACAGCACACCGGCGACCGACGACTCGTACCCCAGTTGCGACTCGAACGATCCGATGGCGCGGCGACGCCTCCTCGCCGATCGGCTCGCGGCCGTCGCGTCCAAGCGCGCGGTGACGGCAGGATTAGCGTCCTTGTCCACGACGGAAGCGAACGCGGCGCCGTACGTCTTCGGCAACTCCTTCTTCAGGATGGAATTGATCACGCCCTCGTTGATGACCTGGGGCCAGATCTCGGGCTTGTACGCGGAATAGGCGGGAAGCCGGGCTGCCACTTGCTGCAGGACCACGCTGTCAAACGAAGAGATCCTGCCCGTGTTGACCGATCCCTTGTCGACCTCCAGATCGATCCTGCCGTCGTCCCGGTAGGTGACGTTGACGACGCCCGCGAGCGAGGCGAGCAGCTTCTTCAAGGCCGACGCCTGGTCCGCTTTCAGGCCCTGGCTGAAACGCCTGGCGATCCGCTTCGATTTCCATCCGAGCAGCGGCTGGTAGACCCCGAACATCTCGCTGTCGTACGGAAGAACGCTCGTATAACTGGTCAGATCGGTGATTCTCTTGACGACGGCCATGGCATTTTCCTTTGCAACCGAAGTGAACATCCGGCTCGACAACCATCCGGGGAAAAAGGATAGGAAATTCAACCCCACCAAGCGGCAGAGAATTGATGCTATCACGAGTTGACGCGACCGAGCCGACGGGGAGACGGGATGGTTGCGCGCCGCTGTGGGGGCGTTTGTCCGTGGTGTGCGGGTGACGCGCGCGCGCCTGACGGCCGCAGGCATGAGCAAGCCCAGCGTCGCGCAGAGACGCGCGTCGAAGGTCGGGGTACCAAGCGACGCGCTGATCGAACTCGTAGTCTGGTGCTGGCTGGGCTAGGGGATCGATCTCGCGCTGCCCTGCGGGCGGCTCTTCAGCGGCGGGCCGCGGGCGGGCGCGATACTTGCCCTCCGTTTTGGGCATCCAATCTGAGAAGGTCGGGGTGCCTAGTCCTGCGATTTGAACGGCTGGTTCCATAGATTCCAACGACTGCTTCCGAGCACCGTGTCCGACGGCTTCGGGTCGAAACCAGCCGGTGTTTGACGACGCATGAAGGACCGCATTCAGTCTTAAACGGACTTCCGTTGTGCAGCGAAAGCTGCCTGGCGCCAAGGGCAGCTTTATGGAAGCCCAATTTCAAAGTTTTGCCGACCCGTCAGCGGTCATTCATCACAGCCAGCATCGTGCCCAAAGCCGCCTTAGTGTGCTTGAGATTCGACCCCCGCCCCAGACGCTCATGCCTCTGTCGCTAGCAGAGCCGGGGCCGCATATTTAATTTCGAACCGATCTCTAACGGCACATACCAACGCCCGGAAGTTGCAAGCGCGGCAATCCATCATCGGGTCGGTGTAGCCTATGGTCATGGACTCTCTGATTACCGCCTCCGCGCGGGCGCTTGCCGCGGGCGACGCGCTCGGCGCGCTTAAGCGGGTCGCCCTGCGCGACGACCCGCCGGCGCTGGCGCTGCGGGGCATCGCCATGGCCCAGCTCGGTGAGTACCCGCGCGCCCGCGAACTCCTCCGGCGCGCTGCCCGTCGCTTTGGCGCCCACGAGGAGTTGGCGCGCGCACGCTGCGTCGTTGCGGAAGCCGAGGTTGCGCTGGCCATGCGTGACCTCGTCGGTGCTCCGCATCCACTGGCGTCGGCCTTGACCACGCTGGAAGCGCATGCTGATCGCGCCAACGCGCTTCAGGCGTGGCTCATTACGGCGCGCCGGCTCCTTCTACTCGGCCGGCTCGACGAATCAGCTGCGGCGCTAACGCAGCTTGATGTGGGTGACTCGCCGCAGTCGCTGAGGGCGGTAGCCGAGCTAGTCGCGGCCGAGCTTGCATTGCGCGCGCTGCGCGTCGGCGAGGCGCGAATGGCGCTCGCGCGTGCGCACGCGGCGGCTGAGCGCGCACAGGTCCCCGCGCTCCTGGCCGAGGTGGTGGAGGCGCGGGCTGCGCTCGACCGTCCCGCCGCGCGCCTTCTTGCCGCCGATGGTGAGCTGGCGCTGCGTCTCGATGAGGTTGCAGCGCTCTTGGCATCTGACGCACTCGTGGTCGATGCCTGCCGCCGCGTACTGGGTACTGGTGCCGAGTGGTGGCCACTGGCGCAGCGGCCGGTGCTGTTCACGCTAGCGCGTGCACTCGCTGAGGCGTGGCCTGGCGATGCGGACCGCGACGCATTGATCGAGTCTGCGTTCCGCATCAGGCGACCTGACGAGACGCATCGGGTGCGGCTAAGGGTCGAGATCGGCCGCCTGCGTGCGCTCATCAAAACACTCGCGCATATAAAGGCGACCGAGCGGGGCTTCATTCTTAAGCCACACGGCGAGCGCGACGTCGCCGTACTGGTGCCCCCCATTGACGGCGACCAGGCCTCGCTGGTGGCGCTGCTTTCCGCCGGCGCAGCCTGGTCCACCTCCGCCCTGGCGCTGGCCTTGGGAGCGAGCCAGCGCACCGTCCAGCGGGCACTCGTCGATCTCGAAGCCGACGGACGGGTGCGTTCCATTGGGCGGGCACGGGCACAGCGCTGGCTGGCGCCGCCGCTGGCGGGATTCACGACGATCTTGTTACTCCCCGCTTCGCTGCCGATTGGATAGAGTTGTCTCCAAGGCGCCGATTCACGGAGCACCACAAGGATCAGCGATGACAAACAGAACAATCAAGAACAAATCCGAGACAAAACCGCGCGCGGCGGAGATCGTGCGCGAGTATGGACCATTTCCAGGTGCCGCCAAGGTCCACGGTGTCACGCACGACGGCCAACGTGTCTGGGCCGCCACCGGCGCCAAGCTAATTGCTTTTGACCCCTCTTGCGGCGAGCCGGCGCGCACACTGGACTGCACGTGTGATGCCGGTACCGCCTTCGATGGCACACACCTATACCAGATCGCTGAATCGCGCATCGACAAGATCGACCCGGCCACCGGCGATGTGGTCGCGTCGATCCCGGCGCCCGGCGGCGGCAGCGATTCCGGGCTCACCTGGGCGGAGGGTAGCCTATGGGTGGGCCAGTACCGCGACCGGAAGATTCACCAGATCGACCCAAGCACCGGGGCCATCCAACGCACCATCGAGTCCAACCGTTTCGTCACCGGCGTGACCTGGGTGGACGGCGAGCTGTGGCACGGAACCTGGGAAGGCGACGAGAGCGAAATCCGTCGGGTCAATCCCGACAACGGCACTGTAATCGAGCGGCTGGAAATGCCGCCCGGCGTTGGCATCAGCGGCATGGAGTCCGACGGCCAAGACCTCTTTTACTGCGGCGGCGGCAACAGCGGCACAGTCCGTGCCGTGCGACGTCCGAAAATTGCATAGAACGCAGGGCGCAATGATTGCGCGCCTGCGTTGACACTTAATTCGGCCTCACAGCCGAGAGCGAGCGCATCTGTGCCCGGCGTCGCTCGGGCTGCGCATTGATCAACACGAACCGCTCATTGAGCCAAGGAGAAAAGCATGAGCACACCAACTGCTGGAGAAAACATCGCGAACCACCGCGTCGTTCCCAGGGACCAATGGCTGGCCGAGCGCAAGACGCTGCTGGCGCGCGAAAAGGAGCTGACACACCTGCGCGATCAGATCGCCCGCGGGCGCCGCGCGCTGCCCTGGGTTCGCATCGAAAAAAACTACGTCTTCGGCACGCCAGATGGCTGGCGCTCGCTTGCCGAACTCTTTGAAGGGCTACACCAGCTGATAGTGCAGCACTTCATGTTTGGCCCAGGCTGGGATCAAGGCTGCCCCAGCTGCTCATACATGGCCGACCACACGGACGGCATGACCATTCACTTGGCGCACCGCGACACTGCCTTCGTGCCCATTTCGCGCGCGCCACTGGTTGAGATCGAGCGCTTTCGCCAGCGCATGGGCTGGCAGTTCAAGTGGGTGTCATCTAACGCCAACGACCTCAATTTCGATTTCGGCGTGAGCTTCACCCCCGAAGAAAAGGCCAAGAATGAGGTCACCTATAACTATGGCAAGCAGCCCTTCGAGTGGGACGAATTGCCCGGTATCAGCGTGTTCTACAAGGACGAATCGGGCGAAGTTTTCCACACCTACTCGACCTACCGGCGCGGCGTGGAGGTGATGATGGGCACATTCAACATTCTGGACCTCCCACCCAAGGGCCGCGACGAAGACCCGGGGCAAGGCATGGGATGGGTGCGTCACCACGATCGCTACGAGGCTGCGCCTGCAGCCGCTACCTGCTGCAGCGCGAACAAGGCTGGGGTCCTGATGCGGGGTTGACGCTGAGCGCCGAGGCAGACGTGCGACCCAGAGCTCGCTTTAGCGTGGTATTCCGGTTGCTGAATGGAGATGAGCACAACTCCACTGAGGCATATCAGGAAGTGGTCCCTGTGAGAAAGCTGGTTTTCACCCGGCAATGGCCCGGAATGCCAGAATGCAAGTCGCTGGTCAGGTTTCTGCCTGTGCCGATTGACGGCGGCGCCGAACTGCCGCCAACCCACAAACAGCTACCCGACGAAGTCGCGCACAAAAATAACGAGTCGGGCTGGAGCGGCCTTCTCGATAAATTACCCTTTTCCAGGTAGTGCGCCAGTGCCTCCATTGGCAGTTGAGCTTGCGGCGCACTCATAGCGAACTCACCAGGTGCGCGCCATCGACGGCCACCGTGGAGCCCGACATGGCCGCGCCCGCGTCGGAGGCAAGCAACAACAGCGGACCATCAAGGTCGGTCAGTTCGCCAAAGCGGCGGCTCGGAATGCGCGATCGCAGCTTGTCGCCCGCCTCACTGGTCAGAAAATTGTGGTTCAGATCGGTCGCCACATAGCCCGGCAGCAGGGCGTTCACGCGGATGCGGTAGCGTGCCAGCTCCAAGGCCATGGCCTTAGTGGTCTGCACCACGCCGGCCTTGGAGATGGCATAGGGCGCCACGCCACCAGCGACCCGCTCGCCCAGGATGGACGCAATGTTGACGATGCTGCCGCCTCGGCCTACCGCCACCATGCGCCGCGCAGCTTCGGTGGCCACAAGCCAGCAGCCCTTGAGGTTGGTTTCGATCACGCTGTCGAAGTCTTCTTCGGTTTGCTCGAGCAGTGGCCGCGTCACGGTGATGCCTGCATTATTCACGACCACATCGGGCGCGCCCCAACTCGCCAGTTCGTCAAAGCAGTTGCGCACGCTCACGCTGTCGGTCACGTCGAGCGAGAGCGCCCGTGCCTCGCCACCAGTCGTCGCAATGCTGTCGACCAAAGCCTGCAGCTTGTCAGCGCGGCGTGCCGCCACGGCTACCCGTGCGCCAGCTCTGGCCAGCAGGTGTGCGAAGTGCGTGCCCAGGCCGCTGGAGGCACCGGTCACCAAGACAATGCGCCCGTCAAGGCGGAAACGGTTCAGTACATCACTCATGCTGCTTCTCCTG
The DNA here is from genome assembly GCA_043766965.1 of Ramlibacter sp. GTDB lineage: Bacteria > Pseudomonadota > Gammaproteobacteria > Burkholderiales > Burkholderiaceae_C > Ramlibacter. The sequence continues at coordinate 14,085 of JAYUHN010000143.1, forward strand.
CGGCTTCTGCTTTCTCCGCCTGGTACACCAGCTTTCGCGCCATGCTCCAGCGGTGCACTTCGCTGGGGCCGTCATAGATGCGGAAAGCACGCATGTCGGTAAAGATTCGCATTACCGCCGTCTCGTTAGTTACGCCCTGCCCGCCCAGCATCTGCACGCAGCGGTCTACGACGCGCCACTCGGCTTCCGAGCACACGACCTTAGCGCGGCTCGATTCGAAATTACATTTCTCGCCCTGATCGAGCAGCCATGCGGTGTGCCAGATGTGCAGGCGTGCCGTGTGCAGGTCCATGTCGTTATCGGCCAGCATGAAACCCACGCCCTCATGCTCGGCCAGTGGTTTGCCAAAGGCTTGGCGGCAGCGGGTGTACTCAAGGGCGATGTCGTGAGCGCGGCGCGCTTGTCCAAGCCAGCGCATGCAGTGGGTCAGGCGCGCCGGCGCCAGACGAATTTGGGCGTAGCGAAAGCCCTTGCCGACTTCGCCCAGCACGTCGCTGGCGGGAATGCGCAGGTCAGTTAAGCGCAGCACGCCGTGACCGCCGGTAAAGCAGGCATCCATCGCATCCATGTTGCGATCAAGCGTGATGCCGGGGCGGTCCATGTCAGTGAGGAACATGGTGGCCGAGCCGTCTTCCATGCGCGCCATAATGATGGCGTAGTCCGCGCCATCGGCCCCGGTGATGAACCACTTGATGCCGTTGATGACGAAGTTATTCCCATCGCGGACCGCAGTGGTCGTGAGCATCGAGGGATCGGCCCCCGCGCCCGGCGATGGCTCTGTCATGGCAAAGCACGAGCGTGTCTTGCCGGCGACCTGGAGACGCAGCCAGCGCTCTTTTTGCTCGTGCGTGGCCACCTCCTCCATGAGATGGATATTGCCTTCGTCGGGCGCATGGATGTTCATGGCCGTCGGTCCCAGGCGGGAGTATCCGGCCTCTTCAAACACCGCAGCTTTGGCCACATGGCTCAAACCCAGCCCTCCCATCTCGCGCGATGCATGGAGCGTGAGCAAACCGGCAGCGCGGGCGCGCTCCACCAATTCACGGCGCAGTGCTTCATCGGGGCCGTGGTGGGACTGACGCGGATCGTTTTCAAGGGGAATGACCTGCTTTGCGATGAAGCGCCGCGTGCGATCACGCAGTTCGCAGATGTCTGGCTCAAGGGTGAAATTCATAACTGCTGTCTCCGTTGTTGCTTGTCATTACCAGCCATTTACACAATTGTTTGAAGTGATAAATCCGAAGATTGCAGATCAAGTGCAATCAGCCCAGCGGCGACGTGCTGCGTTGCGTGCCTCAACAAAGCTTCGCTTTGTAAGTGTGGTCAGTGTGGTCAGT